>NZ_BAAGUB010000029.1:0-145924 GCF_054781615.1 Microvirgula curvata
AGGTCCTATACTGAAGCCCTCGTACCCTGTACGAGGGCTTCTTTCATTGGTGCGACTGAATGCGCAAAGCCGCCCCCCGTGCCATGCCCGGGGGGCGGCTTTCATGGGCGGTTCACATCGGTGGGAAACGGGTCAGCTTGCCCCAGCCAAGACCGCGGGCAACCACCGCCCGCTCGAAGGGGGTGGAAACGTAAACTACAGGCGCATTGAAAGTACGGACTTCCCGTGCAAGGCTGCTGGTGATCAGGCGGACGTTGGAGACTCCGTTACCATTCGGGGTCGCGGAGCTGCAAGCCAGCAGGTACAGGGGCCCCCGGCGCGATTCGGCATAGGAAGGCAGCGAGGACAGGTCGTCTGCCCAACGGAGCGGAGAGACGAAGCGACCGCCGAAGTTCTGCATCAGGCCAGGTTCTCCGTGAGTCATGACCAGTGCCCCATCATGAAATTCCGGCATCAGCATGTAGTCGAGAGATACGTCTGAATCAACCCTCCGGATATAACCCACGGCTGCACGCTTTGACATTTTTCCCGCCAGAATGCGGCCGGTGGCTTTGCCATAGCTTGCCAGCGCCGGCCCGAACAGCCCGGTTGCGGCCGAGGCGATACCCAGCCCCAGCGATATCCAGCCCAGGGTACTGGCCAGCTTCGGATCGTGGTCGCCAATGATGGCTGCAGCAATGCCGGTGGCATTTGACGCCAGTCCAAGCAGTGCTGACGTGATACCCAGAATGGCGCCCGTGAGGGTGGCCAGCATCATGGCCAGTCCCAGCGTCGCAATGCCGAGAATAATGCCCACAATGCCCAGTCCCAGACCGGTAGCCGCGGATGCGCTCATATAGCCGGAGTGATCGGTCCGGTTGACCGGATCGCCGCCACAGAAGGCGTAGGGATTGATGCCACCGCCCGAGAACGGGCTGAACGGGTCCATGCGCAGAAAACACTGCAGCATCGGGTCATAGCTGCGGGCACCATTGCCGAGGTGATACAGCTGGCTGCGTGAATTGATCCAGTCGACCAGTTCGCCATGCATGCCGATTTGTGGCTGGATGCGGGTCGCCGGGACAGCGCGGGGGGGCGTCGGGCGGGGAGAGGTTTTGCTGGGCATGGCGGGCTCCTCTGATGACCGGCACCATGGACGGCCGGTGCCTTGCTTCCAAAGCCAGCTATAGGTGATTTGTGCTGTCCGGACTTCCCTTTCGGACGAATGGAGCTGACAGGCCGCCGGGCGCTTTGCCTGTATCCGCTGCAGCACGCTGGGCCGCCTGATGCGTTACAGGAATGGCGCGCCCCTGCTGAGGGCATGAGCAGGGCGGGTCGGGCATGACAAAGCGCCAGCATCACTGCTGGCGCTTTGTCGTTACCGGCGGCCGGACTGTGCCGGCTGCGGTTATACTGCGCGGCCCGTTGTTCAGGCGGCGTGGCGCTTGGCGACGACGTCCCAGTCGACCAGCTTCCAGAAGCTTTCCAGGTAGTTCGGGCGGCTGTTGCGGTAATCGATGTAGTACGCGTGCTCCCAAACGTCACAGGTCAGCAGTGCCTGCTTGTCGGTGGACAGCGGGGTGGCAGCATTGCTGGTCGACACCAGGTCCAGCCTGCCGTCGGAGCCCTTGACCAGCCAGGCCCAGCCGGAGCCGAAGGTGCCGGCAGCCACGGTGTTGAAAGCTTTCCTGAACTCGTCGAAGCTGCCCCATTTGGCATTGATCGCTTCGGCCAGCGCGCCGGACGGCTGACGCTCTTCCCCGGCGGCATTCGGTGCGAAACCGAGCCAGTAGAAGGTATGGTTCCAGATCTGGGCCGCATTGTTGAACACGCCACCGGACGATTTCTTGACGATCTCTTCCAGGGAGGCGTTTTCGAACTCGGTACCCTTGATCAGGTTGTTCAGGTTGGTGACGTAAGTCTGGTGATGCTTGCCGTAGTGGTATTCCAGGGTTTCCCGGGACAGGTACGGGGCGAGGGCGTCGAGGGCGTAAGGCAGTGCCGGCAGCTTGTGTTCCATGCGATAACTCCTTGAGTCATTGACGGGTAGGTGTATACCCGTATGTGGTGATGATATGACTGATATCAAGTTTATAGGAATAAAGACGTCAGGCCAATGTTGACAAATTTAGTCAGGAATACTTCCCAACCGTTGCACGCGCACGGCGCGCGGCGAGAAATGAGACATGTCGTTGAATTTTGATGTAATCGTCCTTGGTGCCGGTGCGGCCGGCCTGATGTGTGCGGCCCAGGCCGGACAGCGCGGTCGCCGCGTGCTGCTGCTCGACCACGCGGTCAGACTGGCGGAAAAAATCCGCATCTCCGGCGGCGGCCGGTGCAACTTCACCAACGTGAACGTGCGGCCGGAGTGCTATCTGTCCGATAACCCGCATTTCTGCCGCTCGGCGCTGGCCCAGTACACCCAGCATGATTTCATCAAGCTGGTCGAGCGGTACGGCATTGCCTGTCACGAGAAGACGCTTGGCCAGTTGTTCTGCGACGACAGCAGTCAGTCGATCATAGACCTGTTGCTGCATGAATGTGAGCTGGGCGGCGTCGAGCGACGCATGGGGGTGACGGTGCAGGCGGTCGACAAGCCGTCGCGCTTCCGGGTGACGACCGATGCCGGCGTTTTCGAGGCTGACAGTGTGGTGGTGGCGACCGGAGGGCTGTCGATTCCGCAGATCGGCGCCACGCCTTTCGGCTACCGGCTGGCCGAGCAGTTCGGACTGCGGGTGACGCCGCTGGCGCCGGCGCTGGTGCCGCTGACCTTCCAGCCTGGCGATGTGGCCGTGTTCGGCGAGCTGGCCGGCATCGCCATCGAGGTCGAGGCCTGTGCCGAGCGCGGGCCGGCATTCCGCGAGGCAGCCTTGCTGACGCACAAGGGCGCCAGCGGGCCGGCCATGCTGCAGGTGTCCAGTTACTGGCGACCCGGCGAGAGCCTGACGCTCGATCTGTGCCCGGGGGTGGACCTGGAGGCGCGGCTGGCCGAAGATCGCCACAGCGACAAGCTGCTCGGCAACTGGCTGGCGGGCTTCTGGCCCCGGCGCTTCGCTCAGGCCTTTGTCGAGCTGTTCGGTGACAACCGGCCGCTGCGCAGCCTCGATGAACGCAGCGTGGCGCGCCTGTTCGAGGCCATTCGCGGCTTTGTCCTGCGACCGAACGGCACCCAGGGCTACCGCAAGGCGGAAGTTACCCGCGGCGGTATCGATACCCGCGACCTGAGCTCGAAAACGATGATGGCCCGCGAGGTGCCCGGGCTGTTCTTCGTTGGTGAACTGGTCGACGTGACCGGCTGGCTCGGCGGTTACAACTTCCAGTGGGCGTGGTCCAGCGGCTGGGTGGCCGGCCAGCATTGCTGAGCGACGGGTCGCGCAATAGCCGCGACGCGCGCAGCCGCTTGGCACTACAATTCCGGACCTGCTTTTGCCGCCTCCGGGCGGCGCGATTGAAATGATACATGTCCGATTACGCTGATCTTCCTCCTCCGTCCGATGCCGATTCCCTGTCCGACCTGCGTGTGCCGCCACACTCGGTCGAGGCCGAGCAGTCGGTACTGGGCGGCCTGCTGCTCGACAATACGGCCTGGGAAAAAATCGCCGACCTGGTCGGCGAGGGCGATTTCTATCGCCACGACCACCGGCTGATCTGGCGCGCGGTGTCCAAACTGATCGACACCGGTCGGCCCGCCGACGTCATTACCGTGTCCGAACGGCTGGAAAGCACAGGCGAGCTGACCGATATCGGCGGCCTGTCCTATCTGGCCACGCTGGCGCAGAACACGCCGTCGGCCGCCAATATCCGCCGTTACGGCGAGATCGTCCGCGAACGTTCGGTCATGCGCCAGCTGGTGACGGTCGGCACCGAGATCGTCGAGTCCGCCTTCCGGCCGATGGGGCGCGATGCCGCGCAACTGCTGGACGAGGCCGAGGGCAAGGTGTTCCGCATTGCCGAGAGCACGGCCAAGAATGAGCAGGGCTTCCAGGCGATGCCGGAGATCCTGTCCGAGGTCACGGAAAAGATCGACATGCTGTACAGCCGGGAGAACCCGGATGAAGTTACCGGCCTGCCGACCGGCTTCCTCGATCTTGACGAGAAAACGTCCGGCCTGCAGCCGGGCGACCTGATTATCGTGGCCGGCCGGCCGTCGATGGGCAAGACCGCGTTTTCGATGAACCTGGCGGAGAACGTCGCCATTGCGACCAATTTGCCGGTGGCGGTGTTCTCGATGGAAATGCCGGCAGCGCAGCTGGCGACACGGATGATCGGTTCGGTCGGCCGGCTGGACCAGCACAAGCTGCGGACCGGCCGCTTCGACGACGAAGACTGGCAAAAATTCAGCCACGCGCTCGGCGTGCTGGCCGAGACCAAGGTGCATATCGACGAAACCCCGGGCCTGACCGCGCTGGAACTGCGCGCCCGCGCCCGGCGGCTGGCGCGGCAGTACGGCGGCAAGCTCGGCCTGATCGTCATCGACTACATGCAGCTGATGAGTGGCTCGTCGGGCGGGCGCGAACAGAACCGGACCGCCGAAATTTCGGAGATCTCGCGTTCGCTGAAGAGTCTGGCGCGCGAACTGAGCGTGCCGGTGATTGCCCTGTCGCAGCTGAACCGTTCGGTGGAACAACGGCCGAACAAGCGGCCGATGATGTCCGACCTGCGTGAGTCCGGCGCTATCGAGCAGGATGCCGACCTGATCATCTTCATGTACCGCGACGAGTACTACAATCCCGACTCGCCGGACAAGGGCACGGCCGAGGTCATTATCGGCAAGCACCGTAACGGGCCGACCGGCGTGGTCAAACTGGCGTTTATCGGCCAGTTCTCCCGCTTCGAGAATGCCGCGCTCGGCCAGGGCGGCTGGGCCGCACCTGACGAATAAGCCTCAAAGGACCAGCGATGAGTTTCTATTCCCATCATGTGTTTTTCTGCACCAACCAGCGTGAAGCGGGTCGTGACTGTTGCAACAATCATGGTGCCAGCGAACTGCTCGACTACGCGAAGGACCGCATTCGCGAACTGGGCCTCAAGGGCGAGGGCAAGGTGCGGGTGCAGAAGGCCGGCTGCCTCGACCGCTGCGATCTCGGCCCGGTGCTGGTGATTTACCCGGAAGAGACCTGGTATACCTTCATCGACCGCGAGGACATCGATGAAATCATTTCCGAACATATCGTCAACGGCCGCGTGGTCGAACGACTGAAACTGCCCGATCATGCTTAATCCCCCCCCGATGCAGCGCATCGCCGGCCCGGCCGGCGGCCTGGATACCCTGATCGTCGCGCCGCAGGACGTGCCGCGCGGCGTGGCCGTGATCTGTCACCCGAACCCGCTGCAGGGCGGCACCAATACCAACAAGGTGGTGCAGACCTGCGCCAAGGCGCTGGCCAGTCGCGGCTATGTCGCCTATTGCCCGAACCTGCGCGGTGTCGGCGGCAGCGATGGCGAGCACGACCATGGTCACGGTGAGGTCGACGATGTCCTGGCCGTGGTCGCGCAGGCCAGGGCGGACCATGGTCCGCTGCCACTGGTGCTGGCCGGCTTCTCGTTCGGTGGCTTTGTCGCCGCGCATGCGCGCCAGCGCATCGACAGCGAACACCTGATCCTGATGGGGCCGGCGGTCGGCAAGTACGAGACGCCGATTCCGGCCGAAGTGCCGGTCGACACGCTGGTGGTGCATGGCGAGGCGGACGAGGTCATCCCGCTCGGCGCGGTGCTGGACTGGGCGCGACCGCAGGCGCTGCCGGTGGTGGTCTTTCCCGGCGCCGGTCATTTTTTCCATGGCAGGCTGGTGCCGCTCGGCCGGTTGATTGCCCGCCACGTCGGCTGATGCTGCGCTAACGCTTTCCGGACGGAGTCCATGCTCGAACTGACGCATCTGCACAAAACCTTTGGCGATGTCACGGCAGTCAATGATGTCAGCCTGCATGTGGTCCGTGGCGAGTGCTTCGGCCTGCTCGGCCCGAACGGGGCCGGCAAGACCACCACGCTGCGCATGGCGCTGGGCCTGCTCGACCCCAGCGGTGGCAGCATCCGTCTCAACGGGCTGCCGGTGCCGGCACAGGGCCGTGAGGCCAGGATGCGGGTCGGTGTGGTGCCGCAGTTCGACAACCTCGACCCCGATTTCACCGTGGCGGAAAACCTGGTCGTGTTCGGCCGCTATTTCGGGCTGGACGTGCGCGCATTGCGGCGCCGGGTACCGGAACTGCTGGAATTCGGCGGTCTGACCGGCAAGGAGCACGCCCGGGTCGGCGAGTTGTCCGGCGGCATGAAGCGACGGCTGACGCTGGCGCGGGCACTGGTCAACGATCCCGACATCCTGTTTCTCGACGAGCCGACCACCGGTCTCGATCCGCAGGCGCGCCACCTGATCTGGGAGCGACTGCGCAGCCTGACCCAGGCTGGCAAGACGCTGGTGCTGACCACGCACTTCATGGACGAGGCCGAGCGCCTGTCCCACCGGCTGGCGGTGATCGACCATGGCCGGCTGATCGGGCAGGGCACGCCGCAGGCGCTGATCCGGCAGTACATCGAGCCCGAGGTGGTCGAAGTCTACGGCGACGGGGCGACTGACTGGGCCCGCCAGGCTGCGCCGCCGTACCGGATGGAGATCAGCGGCGAAACGGCGTTTTTCTATGGCGAGCAGCTCAAGCCGCTAGTGACTGTGCTTGAGGGGCTGACGTTTCGATACCTGCTGCGCCCGGCCAATCTGGAAGATGTGTTCCTGCGCCTGACCGGCCGCGAACTGCGCGACTAGACTTTGCCGCGCCGCTTCCGTTTTGCCATGGTCGGCCCGCCGCGACCCGCGTGCTAGACTGGCACCCATTCGCGCCAGTGACTGGCGCCAGTCAACCGGATAGCCCTGCCGCCATGAGTCAACCCGACAACCAATTCAGTTACAGCCACGACCAGCTGACCCAGCTTGCCGCACGGGTGCTTGAGCACGCGCGCGTACTGGGCGCGACCAGCGCCGAGACCGAAGTCAGCGAGGGAACCGGCCAGAATGTGACCGTTCGCCTGGGCGAGGTCGAAACCATCGAGTACAACCGCGACAAGGGCATCGGCGTCACCGTCTATGTCGGCCAGCGCAAGGGCCAGGCATCCAGCTCGGACTTCAGCGACGACGCCCTGCGGCAGACGGTGGAGGCCGCCCTGGCCATTGCCCGCCATACCGCCAGTGATCCGGCCGCCGGCCTCGCCGACCCGGCGCTGCTTGCCCACGACAGTATCGATCTGGACCTCTACCACCCATGGGCGCTGGATGTGGACCAGGCGATCGCGCTGGCCACCGAGGTCGAGGATGCCGCGCGCGCCGTCGACCCGCGCATCAGCAACTCCGAAGGCGGCAGCGTGTCCAGCCACGTGTCGAACTTCATCTACGCCAACTCGAACGGCTTCTCCAGTGGCTATGCGTCCAGCCGGCATTCGCTGTCGGCCGCGGTGATTGCCGAAGCCGACGATGCCATGCAGCGTGACTACTGGTACAGCACCGCCCGTCATGCCGACGACCTGCAGGCCGCGCGTGACGTCGGCCGCATTGCCGGCGAGCGCACCGTGCGCCGTCTCGGTGGTCGCCAGGTGGCTACCGGCCAGTTTCCGGTCCTGTTCGATCCGGGCATGGCCGCCGGCCTGATCAGTCATCTGGTCGGCGCCACCAGTGGCGGCGCGCTGTACCGCAAGGCCAGCTTCCTGGTTGATTCCGCCGGTACCCAGGTGTTCTCCGACCGGGTGCGGATCGACGAGGACCCGTTCCTGCCGCGCGGGCTGGCCTCCGGCGCCTTCGACAACGAGGGCGTGGCGACCCGCGCCCGCACGCTGGTCGACAAGGGCGTGCTGACCGGCTATTTCCTGTCCAGCTATTCGGCACGCAAGCTGGGACTGGTGTCGACCGGCCATGCCGGCGGCAACCACAACCTGATCGTGCGCCCGACCGGCGAGAGTTTCGGGCAGTTGCTGCGCATGATGAACCGCGGACTGCTGGTGACCGAGCTGCTCGGTCACGGCGTCAATACGCTGACCGGTGACTATTCGCGTGGTGCGGCCGGTTTCTGGATCGAGAACGGCGAGATCGCCTATCCGGTCGAGGAAATCACCATTGCCGGCAATCTGCGCGACATGTACCGGCAGATCCTGGCCATCGGCACCGACGTCGAAGTGCGCGGCGGCAAGCAGACCGGCTCGATCCTGATCGAGCGCATGACCATCGCCGGCGAGTAACGGGTCGTTAACGGACCGTTCATTTGCCATAAATCAGTATGTGATAATTTGAACGGTCCATCCTGAATTCCGGAGTCATCCAACGTGCTGTCGAACTTGCTGCCGTCCCGCCGGGGCGGCTATTTCCTGATTTTCCTCGCCTGCGCCGGTGGCATGGCCTTTGCGCTGTATGCGCAGTATGTGATGGGCCTGCAGCCATGCCCGCTGTGCGTGTTCCAGCGCGTGGCCATCATCCTGACCGGCCTGCTGGCGCTGCTGGCGGCCATCGTCAATCCGCAGGGCGGCGTCAGTCGCGGCCTGTTCGGCGGGCTGGTCACGCTGGCCGCGCTGGGTGGCGCCGGCGTCGCCGGCTGGCAGACCCGTCTGCAACTGCTGCCGGCCGACCAGGTACCGGCCTGCGGCCCGGGCCTCGACTACATGCTGGAAACCATGCCGCTGAGCCGGATGCTGGCCAAGGTGTTCCATGGCAGCGGCGAGTGCGCGGCCATCGACTGGACCCTGCTGGGACTGTCGATGCCGATGTGGTCGCTGGTGTTCTTTATTGGCGTGATCGTATTTTCGCTGTGGCTGCTGGCCCGGCGCCGTTGATTCGGGAGTTGTTGTCATGAGGGTGTTGAACGAGCTGGAGCCCCGCCCGCTATGGGCCCATTTCCAGACGCTGTGCGATTTTCCGCGGCCGTCGAAGCACGAGACGGCGCTGCGTGACCATCTGCGCGCCTGGGCCGAGGCACGGGGCCTGGCCACCCGGCTGGATGCAGTCGGCAATCTGCTGATCTGCAAGCCGGCGACACCGGGCATGGCCGACCGGGAAACCGTCGTGCTGCAGGGCCATCTTGACATGGTGACGCAGAAAAATGCCGGTACCGAGCATGACTTCCTGCGCGACCCGATCCGCCCGCTGATCGGTGACGATGGCTGGGTCCGCGCCGAGGGCACCACGCTGGGGGCCGACAACGGCATCGGTGTTGCCGCTGCGCTGGCAGTGCTGGAAAGCGACGATCTGCCGCATCCGGCGATCGAGGCGCTGTTCACCCTGGATGAAGAAGCCGGCATGACCGGTGCCCAGGGACTGGGCACCGACCTGCTGACCGGGCGCCTGTTGCTGAACCTCGATACCGAGGACTGGGGCGAGTTCTATGTTGGCTGCGCCGGCGGTATCGATGTGCTGCTGGAACGCTCGCTCGACAGCGAAGCGCTGCCGGCGGACCGCGAGGCACTGCGGATCGAACTGACCGGGCTGCGTGGCGGTCACTCCGGCGTCGACATTCACCTGGAACGCGGCAATGCCACCAGACTGCTGGGCCGGGTACTGGCGGCACTGGCCGCCGAACATGACGCCCAGCTGGTGTCGCTGGAAGGCGGCACGCTGCGCAATGCGCTGCCGCGCGAGGCCTTTGCCGTGATCGCCGTGCCGGCCGCGCAGCGTGCGGCAGTGGCAGCAACACTGGACCAGTGGCAGGCGCTGCTGCGCGACGAGCTGGCCGGGGTGGATGACGGCGTGACGCTGGTGCTGCGCGAGGCGCAGGCGGCACGCATGCTCGACACGACGGCCTCGGCGGCGGTGATGGATCTGGTCAACGCCTTGCCGCATGGCGTGGCGCGCTGGAGCCAGCGGGTGCCGGGCGTGGTCGAGACCTCGAACAATATCGGCGTGGTCCGCGCCGGGGAAGACGGTTTCTCGGCCGTGCTGCTGGTGCGTTCGCTGCTGGACAGCGGGCTTGCCGCCCGTGTCGGCGAGATCGTTGCCGTCGGCCGGCTGGGAGGCTGCCGCACCGCGACCGAAGGGCGCTACCCGGGCTGGACGCCGAACCCGGATTCGCCGCTGCTGGCGCTGGGCCTTGACGTGTACCGCCGCCATTTCGGCGGCGAGGCGGCGGTCAAGGTCATTCATGCCGGCCTTGAGTGCGGCATCCTGGCCGGCAAGTACCCGGGACTGGACATGCTGTCGTTCGGGCCGAACGTGCGGGGTGCGCACTCGCCGGACGAGCGGGTGGACATCGCCAGCGTGGCGATGTTCTGGCAGTTGCTGGCGGCGCTGCTGGCCGCGACCCCGGTACGTCACATGTAAGCAGTCGTTGCCGGCGCTTGCGTGCCGGCAACGGTTTTGTGACCATTTCCCCCATGCGGCAACCGGGCCGCGCAATGAACAAGAAGGCAAGCATGTATCGTGGCGAACGTTTCAACGCCATCAGTCACCTGATCGGCGCCGTGGCCAGTGTCGTGGCACTGGTGGTGATGGTGGTGCGCGCGGCGGACAGCGGCGACGCCTACCGGATCGTCGGCGCCAGCCTGTTCGGCGCCGCACTGGTGCTGCTGTACGCGATTTCCACGCTGTATCACAGCGTGCGCGGCCGGGCCAAGAGCGTGCTGCAGAAATTTGACCATTGCGCGATCTATCTGCTGATCGCCGGCAGCTACACCCCGTTTGCGCTGGTGACCCTGCAGGGTCCGTGGGGCTGGACGCTGTTCGGGCTGGTCTGGGGGCTGGCCGTGTTCGGCATTGCCCAGGAGGTCACCATCGGCCGCAAGAGCCCGACGCGCTGGCTGTCGCTGGTCATCTATCTGGTCATGGGCTGGCTGGTGCTGATTGCCGTCAAGCCGCTGATGCAGCAACTGGCAACCCCGGGTCTGGCATGGCTGGTCGCCGGTGGCGTGACCTACAGCGTCGGCGTGTACTGGTTCATCAACGACGAACGGATTCCCCACGGCCATGGCATCTGGCACCTGTTCGTGCTTGGCGGCAGCCTGTGCATGTTCGTCAGTGTCTTCCAGTATGTGATCTGAGCCGGTTTCCCCATGGATGGGGCGGGCGAGCCCATGGCAAAATGACGCCCCATGCATTACGGAAGGCACGGATGAACGAAACCACAGCCAGCGACGCATTGACGGTCATGGTGGTCGAGGACGAGCCCAAACTGGGCCAGCTGCTCGTCGACTACCTGCGTGTGGCCGGCTACCAGACTGAATGGATTGCCGATGGTGAGGCGGTAGTGCCGCGCGTGCGCGAGGCCGAGCCGGCGCTGATTCTGCTCGACATCATGCTGCCCGGACTCGACGGCCTGTCGATCTGCCGTGAGCTGCGCGCTTTCTCCAGTGTGCCGATCGTCATGGTTACGGCCCGGGTTGAGGAAGTCGATCGCCTGCTCGGGCTCGATATCGGTGCCGACGACTATATCTGCAAGCCATTCAGCCCGCGCGAAGTGATTGCCCGGGTCAAGGCGATCCTGCGCCGGGTACGACGTGGTGACGCACTGCCGGCCGAGCCGGCGCTGGTCATCGACGAAGTCCGCTGCGAAGCCCGCTTCCAGAGTCAGCTGCTGGATCTGACCCAGGCCGAATTCCGCTTGCTGAAGACGCTGGCATCGGCCCCGGGGCGGGTGTTCTCCCGCGATCAGCTGCTCGACCAGTTGTATGACGACTACCGTGTGGTGACGGATCGAACCGTCGACAGCCATATCAAGAACCTGCGCCGCAAGCTGGAGCACGTCTGTTCCGACTGCGAGGCGATCCGCTCGGTATACGGGGTCGGCTACAAGCTCGTCGTCCAGACCTCGGACGGACGGCCGTAACGGACCAGCCTGCCAAGCGTTGTGCCGAAGAAACGGGCAGGGCCCGGCAGCGAAGAGGACACCATGCCGAGCAGGGGGCCTCGGGTGGGTGTCGGGGCGGGCCCGGTTTCCTTCGTTCTATAAAGCCTGCCTGCACGTAGCCAGACCGCTCTGACAAGCGGCCATCGCCCGCCCGTGGCGCCCGGGGCCGCCGGTCAGACGCTGCCGCGCAGCCTCGGCAGGCTGATCTCCATCCACAGCCCGCCCAGCGGCGACTGGCGGGCGGTCAGCGTGCCGCCATGGGCTTCGACGATGTTCTGGCAGATCGCCAGGCCGAGTCCCGATCCGCCGCTGGCACGGTTGCGCGAACTCTCCATCCGGCTGAAACGATCGAACAGGCCCGCCAGCGACGCCTGCGGCACGCCAGGCGCGGAGTCCTGGATATCGATGCGGACCCGGTCGCCGTCGGCATGGCAGGCAATGTCCAGTCGCCCGCCGGCATCGGTGTAGCGCACGCTGTTTTCCAGCAGATTGTTGAACAGCTGGTTCAGGCGGTCGGCGTCGCCGAACACCCGGCAGCGGCCCGCGTCGCACGGTGACAGCGACACGGTCAGCGACTTGCCGGCCAGCCGCTCACGGAACGCACCGAGCGACAGCAGCAGCAGCTCGGCCAGATCGACCTCGGCCTTGCGGTAGCTCAGGGCACCGACATCGGACAGCGACAGCTGGTACAGGTCATCGACCAGCTTGGTCAGCGTCGCGACCTCGACCTGCAGCGAGCGCAGGGAGTCCGGCGTCAGCGCGCGAACACCGTCTTCCAGTGCCTCCAGTTCGCCGCGCAGGACCGACAGCGGCGTGCGCAGCTCGTGCGAGACATCGGCCATGAACTGGCGGCGCATGTTCTCGTTTTTTTCCAGCGTATGTGCCAGCTGGTTGAAATCCTGGCCCAGCCGGCCGAACTCGTCGCTGCGGGTGATCGGCACCCGGGCGCTGAAATGCCCGGCCGCGAGCTGGTGGGTGGCGCCGGTCAGCCGCTTCAGCGGCGCCAGAAAGCCGCGTGCCAGCCACAGCGCCGCGCCGGCGGCCAGCAGCACCGACAGGCCGACAATGATCCAGCTGCTGCGCAACTGCTGGTCGAGGAAGTGCAGGTCGGCCATGCGCGTCAATCGCGCCGGCGACGTGCTCAGTACCCAGCCGACCGTGCGGCCGCCGACTTCGATCGGACGCGAGAACGTGTCTTCCTGCGGCGGTTCGCCACGGCCGCCGATCACCTGGCGCTGCTGGTCGAGCAGCCACAGCCGCGTGCGCAGCCCGGGCAGTGGCGGCGGAGGTGGCCCGCCACCACCACCACGGTGCTCCATGCGGCGATGGCGGTGGCCATTGCCGTCCAGCTCGCTGTCGCGGTCGGCCGGGGGGGTCAGGGTACGGATCAGTCGCAGCCAGTTGTCCGGGTCCTCATGGACGAAGGTCCAGTCGCCGTGTTGTGCATACAGCCGCGCCATGGCATCGGCGACGATCTCGACCCGGGTCTCGTTGCTCTTGCGCACATAGTCGAGAAAGCCGTTCTGGAAGCTGATCCGGAACGCCATGCCGATGCCGAGCGCCAGCAGCAGGCAGGCGGCGAGAATGGCGAGGAACAGCTTGCCGGTGACGCCCGGCGGCCTGAGCAGGTTCATGGCGTGGTCGCCTCCGGGGCAAGGTCGCCGTTCCAGCCACCGCCCAGTGCCTTGATCAGCAGCACGCTGGCCGAATAGCGCCGGCCTTCCAGTTGCAGCGCGGTAATCTCGCTCTGGCGACGGCTGGCCTGGGCGGTGGCCACGGTGGTGAAGTCGGCCGTGCCGGCGCGGTATTCGTTCAGCGCCAGCCGCTCGGCCTCGCGGGCCGCGGCGACGGCTTCCTGCTGGCGGAGGGCTTCCTCGGCCAGCAGGGTCAGCGCGGCCAGGTTGTCTTCGACCTCCTGCAGCCCGGACAGTACCGTCTGCCGGTATTGCGCCGCGCTGGCGTCGTAGGCGGCGCGCGCCTGCTCGACCCGGGCCGAGCGCGCGCCGGCATCGAACAGCGTTTCCGCCAGTCCGGCGCCGAGCGACCAGACCCGGGCCGGGGTGTTGAACCAGCTGGCAAAGCCGGCCGCGCTGAAACCGCCCGAGGCCGACAGGGTCAGCGCCGGGAAATACGCCGACTGCCGGACGCCGATGGTGGCGTTGGCTGCTGCCACCGCGCGTTCGGCGGCGGCGATGTCGGGCCGGCGTTCGAGCAGGCTGGACGGCAGTTCGGCCGGCGTCGCCGGCAGTGCGGGCAGGGTGGCGGTGGCAGGCAGGTCGAAATCGGCCGGCGCCTTGCCGACCAGAATGGCGATGGCGTGTTCGAGCTGGCGGCGGCTGAGGTCGTAGTCGATGGCCTGGGCCTCGACCGTTTTCAGTTGCGCCAAGGCCTGGGCGACATCGGCGCGGGTGACCAGGCCGGCGTCGAACTGGTTGCGGGTCAGGGTCAGCGACTGGCGGTAGGCGGCGATGGTGTCGGCGCTGAGCTGACGCTGACGCTCGGTCACGCGCAACTGCAGATAATCCTGCACCAGCTCGGCCTGGGCGGACAACTGCGCAGCGGCCAGACTGGCGGCACTGGCCTGGGTGCTGGCATCGCTGGCCTCGACCGTACGCCGGACCTGACCCCACAGATCCGGCTCCCAGCTTGCATCAAGCGAGAATACATGACCATTGGTGACGGCCTGATTGCCGCCGGTCTGCTTGCGGCTGGTGCTGGCCGTTGCGCCGACGGTCGGGAAGAAGCCGGCCCGGGCTTCCTGCGCGGCGGCACGCGCCTGGCGGTAATTGGCCAGGGCGACCTGCAGCGTCTGGTTGTTCGCATTCAGCGCCGCCACCAGCCGGTCGAGTTCCGGGTCGGCGTAGACGGTCCACCACGCGCCACGCGGCGCGTGGTCTGCCGGCGCAGCGATTTTCCAGCCCGGGGCCGCTTCCTTGTAGTGCGCCGGCAGCGGCATGTCGGGCCGTACATAGTCCGGGCCGACGGCGCAGGCCGCCAGCAGCGGCAGGCACAGCAGTGAAGGCATCAGGGCACGCAATTTCAACTCGGTTCTCCTGCTTGCGTATCGGATTCGCCGCGCCACTGGCGTTGGCACCAGGCACGGAAACGATCGAGGTAAAGGTAAACCACCGGGGTGGTGTACAGCGTCAGCAACTGGCTCATCAGCAGGCCGCCGACGATGGTGATGCCGAGCGGGCGGCGCAGTTCGGCGCCGTCGCCGCCGCCGATTGCCAGCGGCACAGCGCCGAGAATGGCCGCCAGTGTGGTCATCAGGATCGGCCGGAAGCGCAGCAGGCAGGCGGCGTGGATCGCCTGGCGCGGGCTCATGCCGTCGCGGCGCTCGGCCACCAGGGCGAAGTCGATCATCATGATCGCGTTCTTCTTGACGATGCCGATCAGCAGCAGCACGCCGATCAGGGCGATCAGGCTGAATTCGCTCTTGAACAGCATCAGTGCCAGCAATGCGCCAAGGCCGGCCGACGGCAGCGTGGACAGGATGGTCAGCGGATGGATATAGCTTTCGTACAGGATGCCGAGCACCAGATAGACCGTGACCAGTGCGGCCAGTATCAGGAACAACTGGTTGCGCAGATTGTCCTGGAAGGCCTTGGCCGTGCCCTGGAAACTGCCGTGGACGGAGGACGGCACGCCAAGTTCGGCCATGATGCGATCGATGATTTCGGTCGCGTCGGACAGTGACTTGCCGTCAGGCAGATTGAACGACAGCGTGGCTGCGGCGAACTGGCCCTGGTGATTGACCTGCAGCGGCGCATTGGTCGGCTGCCAGGTGGCGAATGCCGACAGCGGCACGGAAGTGCCGGCGCTGCTGACCACGAACAGCTTTTTCAGTGTCTCCGGGCTCTGGGTATATTGCGGCTGCACCTCGACCACCACCTTGTACTGGTTCAGCGGCTGGTAGATGGTCGATACCTGGCTCTGGCCAAAGGCCGCATACAGCGTGCTGTTGACGTCGGCCACGGTCAGACCGAGCCGGGACAGCGTATCGCGGTCATAGGTCAGGAAGGTCTCGACGCCCTTGTCCTGCTGGTCGGAATCGACATCGAGCAGGCCCGGGTCGTTCGAGAACGCCTCGCGGATCTTCGGCTCCCACAGACGCAGCGCGGCCAGGTCGTCCGACTGCAGCGTGTACTGGTAGGTCGAGTTGCTCTGGCGGCCACCGACGCGGATATCCTGCATCGGCATCATCATCAGTTGCGCGCCGGGCTCCTGCGACAGCTGCTTGCGCAGCCGGGCGATGACTTTCTCCGCCGGCGGTCGCTGGTCCTTCGGTTTCAGGGCAATAAACATCTGGCCGCTGTTGGAGCCACTGGTCGAGGCGGAAATGTTCTGCACCGCCGGATCGGCACGGACGATGGTCATGAAGCGCACCAGCTTGTCGCGCATCGCCTGGAACGAAATGCTCTGGTCGGCGCGGATAAAGCCGCCGATCTGGCCATTGTCCTGCTCGGGGAAGAAACCCTTCGGAATGGCCACGTACAGATAGACGTTCAGGGCGATGGCAATGCCGAGCAGCGCGATCATCAGCCGGGCGTGGTCCAGCGCCCAGGTCAGCGACCGCCCGTAACCGCGCTGCATGCGCTTGAGCAGGATGCCGAAGCGGCGGACCGGCCAGCTGCCTTTCTCTGCCTCCATGCCCGGTTTCAGCAGCCGGGCGCACAGCATCGGCGTGGTGGTCAGCGATACCAGCAGCGAGATCAGGATTGACACCGACAGGGTGACGGCGAATTCGCGGAACAGCCGGCCGACGATATCGCCCATGAACAGCAGCGGGATAAAGACCGCGATCAGGGAAATGCTCATCGACAGCACGGTGAAGCCGACCTCGCGCGAGCCCTGCATGGCGGCCTGCAGCGGCTTCATGCCGGCCTCGACATGGCGCGAGATGTTCTCCATCACCACGATGGCGTCGTCGACCACGAAGCCGGTGGCGATGGTCAGCGCCATCAGCGACAGATTGTTCAGGCTGAAGCCGCACAGGTACATGGCGGCGAAGGTGCCGATCAGCGAGACCGGTACCGCCACGCACGGCACCAGCGTCGCGCGGCCGTTCTTCAGGAACAGGTAGACCACCAGGATCACCAGGCCGACGGCGATCATCAGCGAGCGCTCGACCTCGGTCAGCGACGCGCGGATGCTCGGCGAGCGATCGAGGTTGATGTTCAGCTCGACCGCGCCCGGCAGCAGGCGTTTCAGCATCGGCAGTTCGGCCTTGATGCGGTCGACGGTGGCGATGATATTGGCGTTCGGCGCACGAGTGACGATCAGGATCACCGATTCCTTGCCGTTGGCGTAGCCGGCATTGCGCCGGTCCTGCTCGCCGTCCCGGACCGTGGCCACATCGCTGAGCCGCACGGCGGCGCCGTTCTTGTAACTGATGATCAGCGGCGCGTAGTCGGCGGCGGTTTTCGCCTCGTCGTTGGCCTCGATCTGCCAGCGGCGGTCGTCCTTCTCCAGTGCGCCCTTCGGCCGGCGCTGGTTGGCGGCGGACAGGGTCTTGCCGATCGCGGTCAGCGACAGGTTCTGGTTGGCCAGCGCATCCGGATTGACCTCGACCCGCACCGCCGGCAGCGAACTGCCGCCGACATTGACGTCGCCGACGCCCTCGATCTGCAGAATGCGCTGGGCCAGAATCGTCGAGGCGATGTCGTACATCTTGCCGCGGCTCAGCGTGTCCGAGGTCATCGACAGGATCAGGATCGGCGAGTCGGACGGGTTCGCCTTGCGATAGGTCGGGTTGTTCGGCAGGCCGGATGGCAGCAGGCTGCGCGCGGCATTGATGGCTGCCTGTACATCGCGCGCGGCGCCGTCGATATCACGGTCCAGCTCGAACTGCAGCGTGATCCGCGACGAGCCGAGCGAGCTGCGCGAGGTCATTTCCGTGACCCCGGCAATGCGGCCCAGCGCGCGCTCCAGCGGCGTGGTCACGCTCGATGCCATGGTTTCCGAGTTGGCGCCGGACATCGATGCCGAGACCGAGATGGTCGGGTAGTCGACCTGCGGCAGCGGCGCCACCGGCAGGAACAGGAAGCCCAGTGCGCCGGCGAACAGAATGGCGATCGTCAGCAGCCAGGTCGCGACCGGGCGGTGGATGAACAGATCGGACGGTCCGCCGCTCATGCTGCGCTGTCCGGATCACGGCGGCGCAGGCGCTGCGCCAGCCGGTCGAAGGCCAGATAGATCACCGGGGTGGTGAACAGCGTCAGTACCTGGCTGAGCACCAGCCCGCCGACCATGGCCACGCCGAGCGGGCGGCGCAGCTCGGCGCCGATCCCGGTACTGAACATCATCGGCAGGGCACTGAGCAGGGCGGCCATGGTGGTCATCAGGATCGGGCGGAAGCGCAGCAGGCAGGCCTGGTAGATGGCCTCGCGCGGCGGCAGCCCGCGTTCACGTTCGGCTGCCAGGGCGAAGTCGATCATCATGATCGCGTTCTTCTTGACGATGCCGATCAGCAGGATGATGCCGATGATGGCGATCACGCTGAGATCCTGCCCGGCCAGCATCAGCGACAGCAGTGCGCCGACGCCGGCGGTGGGCAGGGTGGACAGGATGGTGATCGGGTGGATATAGCTTTCGTACAGCACGCCGAGCACGATATACATCGCCACGATGGCGGCAACGATCAGCCACAGGGTGCTGTTCAGCGAGGCCTCGAACGCCAGCGCCGCGCCCTGGAAGCTGGTGATGATGTCCGCCGGCATGCCGATACCGCGCTCGGCGGCGCGAATGGCCTGCACCGCATCGCCGAGCGATACGCCGGACGCCAGGTTGAACGACACCGTTGCCGACGGGAACTGCGCCAGATGGTTCAGCACCAGCGAACCGCTGCGTTCGCTGACGCGGGCCACGGCGGTCAGCGGCACCGTGCTGCCGTTGCTGCCGGTCAGGTAGATGCCCTCCAGCGCCTGCGGACCGGCTGAATGGCGTGGCTCGACGCCGAGCACTACCCGATACTGGTTGGCCTGGGTGAAGATGGTCGAGACCATCCGCTGGCCGAAGGCGTCGTACAGTGCGTTGTCGATCTGGGCGACGGTAATGCCGAGCCGGCTGGCGGCGTCGCGGTCGATGTCGACCTGGGCCACCAGCCCCTGGTCCTGCAGGTCGCTGGTCACGTCGGCCAGTGCCGGCACGGTTTTCAGCCGCTCGACCAGGGCCGGTATCCACTTGCCCAGTTCTTCCTGGGTGCCGGCCTGCAGGGTGAACTGGTACTGGGTACGACTGATGCTGTCCTCGATGGTCAGGTCCTGGATCGGCTGCATGTACAGCTTGATGCCGGGAATGTCGGCTACCTGCTGCTGCAGCCGGTTGATGATGGCGGGCGCCCGCTCGGCGCGCTGGTCGAGCGGCTTGAGATTGATCTGCAGGCGGCCGCTGTTCAGCGACGCATTGCTGCCGTCGATGCCGATAAACGACGACAGGCTTTCCACGTCCGGGTCCTGCAGCAGACGTGCCGCCACCTGCTGCTGGCGCTCGGCCATGACCGCGAACGACACCGTCTGCGGCGCCTCGGTGATGCCCTGGATCACGCCGTTGTCCTGCTGCGGGAAAAAGCCCTTCGGGATCAGCCAGAACAGCAGCAGCGTCAGGGCGAGCGTGCCGACCGCCACCGACAGCGTCAGCCGCTGGTGTTCGAGCACCCAGTTCAGGTAGCGGCCGTAGCGGGCAATGACGCGGTCGAAAAAGCGCTCGCTGGCGCGGGAAAAGCGGCTTTGCCGCTCCGGCGGCACGTGGCGCAGCAGCCTGGCGCACATCATCGGCGTCAGCGTCAGCGAGATCACGCCGGAAATCAGGATGGCGACCGCCAGGGTGACGGCAAATTCGCGGAACAGCCGGCCGACCACATCGCCCATGAACAGCAGCGGGATCAGTACGGCGACCAGCGAGAAGGTCAGTGAAATGATGGTGAAGCCGATTTCGCCGGCCCCCTTCAGCGCCGCCTGCAGCGGCGTGTCGCCTTCTTCCAGATAACGGGTGATGTTCTCGATCACCACGATGGCGTCGTCGACCACGAAACCGGTGGCGATGGTCAGTGCCATCAGCGTCAGGTTGTTCATCGAGAAGCCGGCCAGGTACATGACACCGAAAGTGCCGACCAGCGACAGCGGCACGGCGACACTGGGAATCACCGTGGCCGACAGATTGCGCAGGAACAGGAAAATCACCATCACCACCAGTGCCACGGCGAGCATCAGCTCGAACTGCACGTCCCTGACCGAGGCGCGGATGGTCGAGGTGCGGTCGGTCAGGATCCTGACTTCGACCGCCCCCGGCAGCGAAGCCTGCAGGGTCGGCAGGATCTCGCGGATGCGGTCCACCGTCTTGATGACATTCGCCCCGGGCTGACGCTGGACATTGAGGATGATGGCCGGATCATGGTCGGCCCAGGCCGACAGCTTGTTGTTCTCCGCGCCCTCGGCAATGGTGGCGACATCGGCCAGCCGGACCGGCGCGCCGTTCTTGTAGGCGATGATCAGCTTCAGGTAGTCGTCCGGCGATGTCAGCTGGTCATTGGCCGACAGCGTGGTCGCGCGGGTCGGGCCGTCGAAGCTGCCCTTGGCCGAATTGACGTTGGCGCCGGAAATGGCGGTCCGCACGGCCTCGCTGTCGAGGCCGTAGGCCGCCAGCGCGCGCGGATTCAGGTTGACCCGCACCGCCGGCCGCTGGCCGCCGGACAGGGTGACCAGGCCGACGCCGGATACCTGCGACAGCTTCTGCGCGACCCGGGTGTCGACCAGATCCTGGACCCGGGTCATCGGCAGGGTCTGCGAAGTGACGGCCAGGGTCAGTACCGGCGGATCGGCCGGGTTGACCTTGCTGTAGATCGGCGGATTCGGCAGATCGCCTGGCAGCAGGCTGTTGGCGGCATTGATGGCTGCCTGCACTTCCTGCTCGGCCACGTCGAGGCTGAGGTCGAGGTTGAACTGCAGGGTGATGACCGACGCACCGCCGGAGCTTTGCGACGACATCTGCTTGAGGCCGGACATCTGGCCGAACTGCCGCTCCAGTGGCGCGGTGATCGACGACGTCGTCACGTCGGGGCTGGCGCCCGGATACAGCGTGACCACCTGGATGGTCGGGTAGTCGACTTCCGGCAGCGCGGAGATCGACAGGGCGCGGTAGCCGACCAGACCGGCCAGCAGCAGTGCCACCATCAGCAGCGTGGTCGCGACCGGGCGCAGGATAAACGGGCGGGACGGGTTCATGCCGGTCTCCGGCCGTCAGCGGGCAGGCGGCGGCCGCTCATTGCGGCTGGCCCTTGTGGCGTTTCTGCGCGGCCGGCTTGCTGGCCGCGGCGGCACGATTGCGTTCGAGACGGGCGGGATCGACGATCTCGACCCGGGCGCCCGCCGTCAGCTTGTCGACGCCGTCGGTCACCAGCCGCTCGCCGGCCTGGACGCCCTTGCTGATGACCACGCGCGTGCCATCGCCGGCCGTGGTCGATACCTGGCGCATGGCGACCTTGTTGTCCGCCCCGACCACCCACACGTAGCTGCCTTTCTTGCCGGTCTGCACGGCCGCAACCGGTACCACTACCGCCTGCGACAGCGTGCCGGCGCGAACGCGGGCGTTTACGAACTGGTTCGGGAACAGTGTGCCGTCCGTGTTGGCGAATTCGGCCTTCAGCTTGATGGTGCCGGTGCTGGTGTCGATCTGGTTGTCGAGCGTCAGCAGCCTGCCGACCGCCTGCCGCTGCTTCATCTCCCGGTCCCAGGCCTCGACCGTCAGCGTCTGGCCGGCGTTCAGCGGCGCCAGGATGGAGGGCAGCTGCGTTTCCGGCAGGGTGAACAGTACCTGGATCGGCTGGACCTGGGTGATGACCACGATGCCGGTGGTGTCGCCGGACGAAATCTGGTTGCCGACATCGACCTGCTTGAGGCCGACCCGGCCGCTGACCGGTGCGGTGACCCGGCTGTAGTCGAGCTGCAGCCGTGCCGAGTCCACCTGGGCGCGATCCGCCTTGACCGTGCCCTGCAACTGGCGCACCAGCGAGGCCTGGGTGTCGACCTTCTGCGCCGCGATCGACTCCTGCGCCAGCAGGGTGCGGTAGCGGGCGAGGTCGGCGCGGGCATTGTCCAGATCGGCCTGATCCTTGGCCAGCTGGCCTTCGGCCTGTGCCAGACTGACCTGGAATGGCCGCGGGTCGATTTCGGCCAGCAGCTGGCCGGCCCTGACCGTCTGTCCCTCGGTGAAGTGCAGCTTCATCAACTGGCCGTCGACCCGGCTCTTGACCGTTACGGTGCTGGCGGCGGTCACGGTGCCGAGTCCGCCGAGCCAGACCGGCACATCGGCCGTGCTGGCGGTAGCCACCTGCACCGGCGGCTGCGGCATCCTGCCGCCGGGCCCGCCGGGTCCGTTCGCGGCGCCGGCCGCGCTCTGCTGGCGCAGCGAGTAGATGCCGTAGCCGAGACCACCGATGACGACGGCGGCGATCAGGAGCAGGGACCAGCGGCGACGGGCGCCGGATTTCGGGGACGTGGACGGATTCATGGGCTTTGCGCGAAATGGACGGACGGGAATGACCGGATCGTGAGCAGGGTAGCAGCCGCCTGTCGCCAGAGAATGAAGAAACTGTGGAAGAAGTGCGCCCAGACGAAAAAACCCGCGTGCGACCCCTGTCGCACGCGGGCGGGCACCTGACGGGCGGCCTGACCCTACAGCATCTCCAGGCTGACCTGGTTCAGCACCGACTTGCGTGGCCGGTGCAGCAGGCTGTTGACGGTCTGCGTCATCTGGTCGGCGGTCATTTCCTCGGCGCCGAGCCAGACAATGCGGAAACTGGCGGTCACCACGCCGAGCGGATGGCCGGGGTGAGGGATGCCGAGCGCACTGACGGCCGCGCGCATGTGCTCGACAAACTGCTCGGCCATGGCCGGCGAACTGGCAGAGAACAGCATGCTGAACTGCTCCGATCCGGTCTGCAGCATGGTGTCGCTGGCGCGGCGCAGCCGTACCTGGACGACATGGGTGATGGCGCGCAGGGCCTTGTCGATGGTTTCCGGGCCGTTCAGATGGCTGAATGCCTTGAAGTTGTCGATCTCGACCACGCAGAACGCCAGCGGGTCGGCCCGGTGGTGGCGGGCCAGCGCCGCATCGAAAGCCGGGCCGACATGGCAGCGGTTGAAGGCATGCCCGAGCTCGTCGATCACCGAGCGGTTGCGGCCGGCGGCCTTGGCGTCGTACAGCAGGGTGTCGACGGTGGCGTAGATCTGGTCAGCCCCGAGCCGCTGCTCGTCATGCGCATTCCACCAGACCGTGCCGAAGCTGGCGGTGACGATGCCGGGCGGGTTGCAGGCGTGCGGAATGGCCAGGTCGGTGACGACCTGCTGCAGCTGGGCGACAAAGGCGCAGGCCTTGTCGGCCGATTCGGCCGAGAACAGCACGCCGAATTCCTCTCCGCCAAGCCGGGACAGGCTGTCGCTGGTGCGGCGCAGTTTGCCGCGGATCGCAGTGGCCACTTCGCGCAGCACGGTATCCCCGGCCGGATGGCCATAGAAGTCGTTGTAGGCCTTGAAGTTGTCGAGATCGAACAGGCACAGCGCCAGTGGCGCATCGCGCCGGTGCAGGCTCAGTGAAGTCTCGAACAGCTTGTTGAAATGACGCCGGTTGAAGGCGCCGGTCAGCTCGTCGATGGCCACCAGCTGCTTGAGCCGCCGGTTGGTCAGTTCGAGCAGGTCGATGCGTTCGAGCAACTGCTCCTGTTCGTCATTGAGGGCCTGACAGCGGGCACGCAGCTTCTGAATCACCAGATTCGGATTGGCGTAGTAATACGACGGGGGCTTCGAGCCGTTGTTTTCCATGACCTTCGTAACCTTCATGACCTTCCCTTGTCAGCAATGCCGCGAAGCGCTGCAACGCGCGGGCATCGCAAAAACCGGGGCGACTGGAGGAATGACCGCAGCAGCGGAATAAATTCCGGTTGTGGCTGCACCATGCTATCTGTTTACCGTAATCCGAATGTTTGCCGGCAATGACAAAAGATTTGTCGGCGCGAAAATATCAGCCGGGATGAATCAGCCGTCCGGGTTCTTGCGGAATTCGCTCGGCGTGGTGTCGAACCGGTCGCGAAATGAAGTGGCAAAATTGGCTGCACTGGAAAAACCGACTTCCAGTGCGATTTCATGGATGCTCAGCGGTGTGGTCGACAGCAGCTGGCGGGCGCGGCACAGGCGTTCCTCGCGCAGATACTCGAATACCGACTTGCCGGTATGGGTGCGGAACGCGTTGGACAGCTTTTTTTCGTAGGTACCGATATGGCGTGAAATGTCTTCCAGGCTGATCGGCCTGGCGATATTTTCCGCCATGTATTTCATGGCCGCGCGGACGATGACCAGATCGTGGCTGGTGATGTCCGGCTCTTCGATCACCGCCTGCGGGGCGGTCCCGGTGGCCAGCTGCAGGTGAATGCGGATGCGTGCCAGCACTTCTTCCGGTGCAAACGGCTTGGTCACGTAGTCGACTGCCCCGGCCCCCAGTCCCTCCAGCCGCTCGGACAACTCGTTCGACGAGGTCAGGAAGATCACCGGGATGCGCGAGGTGGCCGGGTAGGCCTTCAGCTGCCGACAGGTGGCGAAGCCACCCAGCCGGGGCATCCGCACATCCAGCAGGATCAGGTCGGGGCGGTTGGCGATGGCGCGCCGGTAGCCCTGTTCACCATCGAAGGCGACGCTGATCCGGTAATCCTCGCTGCGCAGCGTCTCCAGCAGCAACCGCATTTCGTCGGGCCGGTCGTCGATGATGAGCAGATGAGGACGTAGTGAATTGGATGACATGGAAATGGCCAGGACGGTTTTTGCGGGCACGACTTCTGTTTATCGGACAGGTTGCCACGACAAATGACACGGTAACGTGATTCGGGTTTTCCGGAGACATGGCGGGAGACTAGAATACCGGGCTTATTTCCGTTTCCAGCCTGCCGCAATGACAATCGAAACACCGAAAGTGATTGCCCTGCGTGAAATGAATCGGGTTGCTACGCTACCGATCCTATTCTATATGTCAGTGAACTAGCATAACAAATCCAAAAAACACTGCGACATGTTCTCTGCAGCAAAGCGTTTGACCTGCATCACAAACATGCGCGTCCTGTTTCGTGGTCATCATGACATAAGCGGATGACACCGGCCGGGAACGCCAGGCCAGGGTTTTCTGCCGGATTTTCCCGCGGGCCGGAATCCCGCCGGTGGAATGTGACCGGGTGTGGACGGCGCCGGCAAGTGAACGTCTTCGCCACTGGCGCCTGTCACCGCATCATGGATATCGAGGTGTTTTTTGCGAGTTCTCTCAATTTTCGGCACGCGTCCGGAAGCCATCAAGATGGCGCCGCTGGTCCAGCTCCTGGCGCGTACGCCGGGTGTGGATTCCCGGGTCTGCATCACCGGGCAGCATCGCGAGATGCTGGCGCAGGTCATGGCGCTGTTCGGAATCAAGGCAGATTTCGATCTGGACATCATGGTCAAGGACCAGACCCTGAACGGGCTGTGCGGACGGCTGTTTGCGCAGCTGGACCCGGTGCTGGCGCAGGTGAACCCCGATTACGTCCTGGTGCATGGCGATACCAGCACCGCCATGGTGGCGGCGCTGGCCGCGTTCCACCGTCGCATCCCGGTGGCCCATGTCGAGGCCGGCCTGCGCACCGGTGACCTGTCTCAGCCATGGCCGGAAGAAATGAACCGCCGTGCCATCGACCTGGTCAGCCAGTGGCTGTTTGCGCCGACGGCGACCGCACAGCAGTTGCTGCTCGGCGAGAAGGCGGGAGGGCAGGTGGTCGTGACCGGCAATACCGTGATCGATGCGTTGCGCTTCACGGTTTCCCGCATCGACCGCGACGAAAGCCTGCGGCGCCGGCTCGACAGCGCATTTCCGTTCCTGGACAGCGGTCGCCGCATCCTGCTGGTGACCGGTCACCGGCGGGAAAACTTCGGCGACGGCTTCGCCCATATCTGCGCGGCCCTGGCCGAGCTGTCGCTGCGCGATGACATCGACATCGTTTATCCGGTCCATCTGAATCCGAACGTGCGCGGCCCGGTGCTGCAGGCGCTCGGCGGGATGGGCAACATCCATCTGATCGCACCACTCGACTACCTGCACTTCATCCGCCTGATGCAGCACGCCCATGTCGTGCTGACCGATTCCGGCGGCGTGCAGGAAGAGGCGCCGTCGCTGGGCAAGCCGGTGCTGGTCATGCGCGACGTGACCGAGCGGCCGGAAGCGGTGGCGGCCGGTACCGTCAAGCTGATCGGGACCGGGCATGCGCGCATCGTCAGCGAAGTCAGTGCGTTCTTTGACGACCCGGCACTGTGGAAACGCTTTGCCAGACGCAACAACCCCTACGGGGACGGGATGGCGTCCGCCCGCATCGTCGCCTCGCTGATGGGGCAGCCGTGCGAGGCGTTCACCCCCGTCGGCGCCGACGAGTACCGTCCGGCTTCCGGGCAGCCATCGCTGCCGGCCTGAATCTCAATTTACTGTGCAATCGACCATGCCCACATCCCATCGCGCCGCCCGGCCCCGTCTTCTCCTGCCCACCGTGTTCTGTGTCCTGGTCAGCCAGGTCTGGGCGGCGGGCAGCCCCGCCGAACAGTTCCAGGAATGGACTGCCGACACCTGGGTCAACCGGCAGATCAGCCTGGCCGCGCTGGGCCTGCGCAGCCCGGTGGTGCTGTCCGGCGGCGACAGCCGGCGCGAGTTCTTCCTGCCGGTGCCGGCCGGGGTGCCGATCGACGCGGCGACGGTGCAGATCAATGCCAGCTACCTGCGTGCCGATGGCGGGCGCTCGACCCTGCTGCTGTCGGCCGATGACGTGCCGGTCACCGCCAATCGCTATACCGATGACAAGGGCGACGCCAGCCAGCGTATCGACATTGCCGGCGGCGAACGCCCGAACGGTTTTGTGCGGCTTGGCATCGGCTGGTCGTCGGTGATTTCCGACCTGATGTGCGCGGACCAGCGCGCCCCGGGCAATGCCCTGCGACTGAATCCGGATTCACTGTTCCAGTACCGTTATGACCGCAGTGCCGTGCGAACGCTGGCCACGGCGTGGAGCGCCCTGCCGGCGACCCCGGTTCTGCTGGTTTCCGGCAAGAGCCTGTCGCCGCAAGCCTACGACACCGCGTGGCGGGTCGGGGTCACGCTGGAACGGGCCGGCAAGCGGGTACGCATCCAGGCGCTGCCGGCGGTCGGGACGACCGTCGACCTGGCGACGGTCCGGGTGCCGGACAGCCTGCGCGGCATCCCGGCCTTCGCGGCACTGGCCGGCGGCAGCGGCAGCCACCGCATTGCCAGCGCGGCGGAAACCGGTGCGTTGCTGGCCCTCGGCCGCAATGGCCCGCTCGGCACCGACCTGCTGATTGACGAGCCGGCACTGCGCACGGCGATGAGCCAGGCGCTGGATGCGCTGGGCGAACAGGTTCGCACCTCCGGCGAGGCGGCGACTGCGGCCTGGGACGAATGGCGCAAGCACAATGGCGCCCCGCTGGACGTGCCGTCGCGCCAGGATCAGGTCCGCCTGGGCGTGCTGGCCGGCAATCCGGTCATCATCGTCGCCCAGGGCGCAGGCGCCCGGGCCGCCGGGTTGCTGGGCTCGCTGTGGCGCCCGGCTGCCCTCGGCCGCGACCTGACCGTTACCAGCGCCAACACGCCGGCGGTGGACAACGGTTCGGTGCTGCTCGACCAGTTCGGCGCGGTGTCCGGCACCATGGACATCATCGCGCGCGGCGAGCGCGTCGCTGCCTTCGACCTCGGTGCGGTGGCCGGCGACGGTCGCTACCCGAGCCAGCTGGTGCTCGATGTGGCCTCGGCGCCGAATGCCGGCGGTGAAGGGCCGGTACTGTCGGTGCTGCTCAACGACTATCTGCTCGGTGCCGAAAAGCTGGAAGCGAATGGCAATACCCGGCGGCTGGCGGTGAACATCCCGCGTTACGCGCTGGCGGCACGCAATGAAATCCGCATCGTCTTCCTGCGCCAGCCGACCCAGATCCGCTGCCACGACCAGCCGACCCCGTACCCGGTCTCGATCCAGAAGAGCAGTCACTTGCGGCTGGGCAAGGGCGCGCCCGGCGACGATTTTGTCGGCGCCAGCATCGGGCTGGCCGGCGATCATGCCGTCCTGGTGCCGGATACATGGCTGAAGGACGCGCCGACCAGCCTGGCCCGGATGATCCGCCTCAGTGATGCCGTGGGCGCCACCGGCGAGCACGCGCAGCTGAAAGTCGTGGCCAGCGGCCAGAAACCGGACGTCAGCGGCCACTTCATCGCCTTCGACGTGCCGTCGATGTCGGGGGGCAGCGAAGTCGCGGTCGATGGCGGCAAACTGGTACTGAAACGGGACAGCAACACGACGCTGCTCGATCTGAGCGGTCTGCAACGGCTGACGGTGGCGGAAGTCGTCGATGGCGGACGCGGTATTGCCTTCCGTACCGTCGGCAGCGAGGCGCCGGACGTGCCGAAGCCGTTCCGGCTCGCGCGGGGCAACTTCGCCGTGATCGACGAGGGGGGCCCGACGCTGCAGATCGACACGGCGGACCCGACCAGTGCCCGGCTGGCCGACGAAGGCAACCCGCAGTCGATGTGGGAACGGCATATGTGGGCATGGCTGGCGCTGATCGGCGTGATTGCCTTCATGCTGATGGCCGCCCGCATCGCCCAGGTCCGTCGTCGTCGCCAGGACCATGCCAGGGTGGAGTCCTGATCCGCCATGATGCTCCTGTACTGGAATATCTTTTTTGCCCACTACTACTCGGCGCTGGAGAAGCTGTCGGTAGTAGTGGCAATCATCATCCTGATTTCCAGTCTGGACGACCTGTTCATTGATGTCTGGTACTGGTCGCGGGAGATCTGGCGCAAGCTGACGGTCAAGCGGCGCCAGAACTACACGCCGCTGACCGCCGAACAGCTCGGCCAGCGCGACCAGCAGCCGCTGGCGATCATGGTGCCGGCCTGGCTCGAGTACGACGTCATTGCGCAGATGATCGAGAACATGGTCGGCGTGCTCGACTATCGCAACTACGTGGTGTTCGTCGGCACCTATCCGAACGACTCGGCGACCATTGCCGAAGTCGAGCGCATGCGCCGGCGCTATCGCCAGCTGAAGCGGGTGGAAGTGCCGCATGACGGGCCGACCTGCAAGGCCGACTGCCTGAACTGGCTGATCCAGGCGATCTTCCTGCATGAAGAACAGCACGACATGGAATTTGCCGGCGTGATCCTGCACGACAGCGAAGACGTGCTGCACCCGCTGGAACTGCAGTTCTTCAACTACCTGCTGCCGCGCAAGGACATGATCCAGCTGCCGGTCACCTCGCTGGAACGCGAGTGGTTCGAGCTGGTGGCCGGCACCTATATGGACGAATTCGCCGAATGGCACGCCAAGGACCTTGTGGTCCGAGAAAGCGTGTCCGGCATGGTGCCGTCGGCCGGTGTCGGTACCTGTTTCTCGCGCCGCGCGCTGATGGGCCTGTGCGCGCAGAACCGCAACCAGCCTTTCAATACCGACAGCCTGACCGAAGACTACGACGTCGGGGCGCGGCTGGCCGAGATGGGCATGCAGTCGATCTTCGCCCGTTTTCCGGTGCAGTTCCGTGCCCGGCGCAAGTCGTGGTTCGGCCTGGGGCCGGTGCGCGAGAAGACGCTGGACATGCCGCTGTGCGTGCGCGAGTACTTTCCCGACACCTTCCGCACCGCCTACCGGCAGAAGGCGCGCTGGACGCTGGGCATCGGCCTGCAGAGCTGGGAGCAGCTCGGCTGGCGCGGTTCACTGGCGACCAAATACCTGCTGTTCCGCGATCGCAAGGGCATCATCACCTCGTTTGTCAGCATCTTTGCCTACCTGCTGTTCTTCCAGTTCATCCTGTTCTGGCTGCTGACCGCCAGCGGGCTGTGGACCCTGCATCTGCCACCGATTTTCGTGTCCGGCAGCTGGCTGATGACGGTGGTGACGCTGACCGCCATTTCGCTCGCCCTGCGCGTGGTGCAGCGGATCTACTTCGTCAATCTGCTGTACGGCTGGGAACACGCACTGATGTCGGTGCCGCGCATGGTGGTCAGCAATGTGATCAATTTCATGGCCGCAGCACGCGCCTGGAAAATGTTCCTGCTGTACCTGTTCTTCGGCAAGCGCATGGCCTGGGACAAGACCATGCACGACTTTCCGACCTCCGGCCAGCTGGCGGTCACGCGGCAGCGGCTGGGCGAACTGCTGACCGCCTGGCAGGCGGTGGAAAGCGACAAACTGAACAGCGTGCTGGAAGAACAGGCGAACGGCAGCTCGCAACTGCCGCTGGGACGGATTCTGGTGTCGCGTGGCTGGCTGGACGATGAAACCCTGGCCGAGGCCATTGCCTGCCAGTCCGACCTGCCGCGTGCCCAGTTTGATGCTGCCGAACTGGAACGGAACCTGGCACTGATCTCGCCAGCGCTGTGCATACGCTGGCGGGTACTGCCGCTGCGCCAGACCGCCGACGGCGCGATCGAGATCGCGGTGTCCAATCCGCTGACCGGGGAAGCGCTGGCCCAGCTGCAGGCCGAACATGAAGGCTGTGCCTTCCGCCAGTTCATTGCCCGCGAGAGCGAGATCAGCGCCGGTCTGCGCCTGATCCGCGGCGGCCGCTTCCAGCTCGACCGCGCGCCACTGCTGGGCGATATCCTGATCGAAGCGAATCTGGTCAGCCGTGAAGCGTTCGAGACGGCACTGAACCGCTACCAGCCGGAACGTGACGGTCGCATCGGCGAGTACCTGCTGCGCGAGGGCGTAGTGTCGCGCGACGGCCTGAAGCAGGCACTGGATGAGCAGCGCCGACGCTCGGCGCTGGCCGAAGAAGTGGTGGAGGGCGGCAAGTAGGCCGCGCCATTTTCTGTTTTGTCGTCTCCGGGAGGCCGTTATGGCCTCCTTTTTTTGTTTATTCCGGGGCAAAAGGTGCATTTTTCTGTTTAGCTTTTCAGAATATTTACCACCGAATTAGCAATGACATAGGAGTACAGTATCGACCCTTCCTGATGTTTGGCTGCTAAACCCCATGCCGTTCCGACCGTCCGCTACTGCCGTGACCGCCCTGTTGCTGTGCCTGGGCCTGTCCGGTGCCAGCGGGGCCTCTGCCATTATTGCCGACCCGTCCGCACCCAAAAACCAGCAGCCGACCATCGTCAACACCGCCAGCGGACTGCCACAGGTCAATATCCAGACCCCGAGCGCAGCCGGGGTGTCGCGCAATAGCTACAAGCAGTTCGATGTCGATTCGCGCGGCGTGATCCTGAACAACTCCCGCACCAATGCCAGCACCCGCCAGGGCGGCTGGGTGCAGGGCAATCCGTGGCTGGGCAAGGGCACGGCGAAGATCATCGTCAACGAGGTCAACAGCAACCAGCCAAGTCAGTTGCGCGGTTTTGTCGAAGTCGCCGGTGACCGGGCGCAAGTGGTCATCGCCAACCCGTCCGGCATCAGCTGTGCCGGCTGCGGCTTCATCAATGCCGATCGCGCCACGCTGAGCACCGGCCGGCCGCTGTATGGCGTCGGTGGCGGGCTGAGCGGTTTTCAGGTCGAGAACGGGCTGATTCGCGTCGACGGTGCCGGGCTGGATGCATCGCAGACCAGCCATACCGCCATCCTTGCCCGCGCAGTCGAAATCAATGCCGGGCTGTGGGCGCAGTACCTGAGCGTGGTCACCGGCCAGAATCAGGTCGCCGCCGACGGAGAAACCGCGACCGCCAGCCCCAGTGCGCCCACTGGCGACAAACCCCGATTCGCGCTGGATACCGCCCGGCTTGGCGGCATGTATGCCGGCAAGATCTTCCTGATCGGCACCGAAGCCGGTGTCGGCATGCGCCACGCCGGTCAGATTGGAGCCGGTCCCGGCGGTTTTGTCCTGCGCCACGACGGCCGGCTGGAACTGACTGGCGGCCTCAGCAGCGAGGGCGATGCGCGGCTTGCCAGCCGCGAACTGGATCAGCGCGGCACGCTGTACAGCAGCGGCGCACTGACGGTCGACGCCGGTCAGTCCTTGCACAACAGCGGCCTGCTGGCCGCACACGGCGATGTCAGCGCCAGCGCCGTACAGCTGGACAACCGTGGCACGCTGGCTGCCGGCCTGAACGGCAGCGGTGATATCGACCGCGCGGCGGCACTGACCCTGAGCGGGCAGACGCTGGATCTGTCCGGCGGCACGCTGCATGCCGGTGGTCACGCCAGCCTGGAGGCGGGCGGGCGCATCGACCACCGGGCGGCGCGGCTGCAGGCCGGCACGCTGCGACTGCACGCCGGCGACGCGATCGACAATCGCGATGGCCAACTGGCGGCACAGCAGGATCTGGTGCTGGAGAGCGGATCACTGGACAACCAGAAGGGACGGATCGGCAGCCTGGGCGGGCTGAATACGCGCGTGCGCGGCAGCCTCGACAATCGCAGCGGCCAGCTGGCGGCGGACGGTCAGGCACGGGTCGATGCCGGCCATGTCGACAACCGCAGCGGCGCACTCGGTTCGGCCCATGGCGGGCTGGCGCTGGGGGCTGACGCCCTCGACAACGACGGCGGCCAGGTGCTGGCCGCCGGCGATCTGAGCCTGACGCTGAGCGGTGACTATCTGCACCGTGGCGAGCTGCAGGCCGGGCGTGACCTGATGCTGGCCAGCCCCGGCACGATCGACAATCAGGGCCGGATCGGCGCCGGGCAGACACTGACGCTGGGAGCGGCAACCCTGTTCAACCGCGGCAGTGGCGAACTGGTCGCCGGCGGCGGCGGCCGGCTGAACCTCAGCGGCGAACTCGACAACGCCGGCCTGATCGACAGTGCCGACACCCGCATCACCGCCGGCAGCGTCAGCAACCGTGACCGGCTGTACGGCGACCGGGTCGCCATCCAGGCCGGATCACTGCTGAACGACCGTGACCCGGCCAGTGCGACCGCCGGCGTGATCGCGTCGCGCGGCGACATGGACCTTGGCGTTGGCACGCTGCTCAACCGCGAGCACGCACTGATCCTCACGGAAGGCGATCTGCGCATTGGCGGCACGCTGGATGCAAACGGCCGTGCCAGTGGTCGCGCCACGCGCGTGGTCAATGCCTCGGCGGCCATCGACGTGGGCGGCAATGCCGTACTTGCCGCCGACGAACTCGTCAACCGCAACGACCATTTCCGCACCTCGACCGTGGACGGTGCCACGACCCGGCAGATTCTGTACCGGCTGAATGGCGCGACCGAGTTTATCGATGCAAGCAAGGTCCGGCTGTACAACACCAGCTATGGCGGCGGCTATGCCGGCGAGAACTGGCGCTGGCCGGACAAGCCGTCGAAGGTGCTGGTGCTGCCATCGGCGAAATACCCGTTCGAGCGGTATGGGCCGCCGTTCGATTACAACAAATTCTCGAAGCAGATAAAGAAAAGAAACAACGGGTCGGTCGCCATTGCCTTTATCCCCGAGCACAAGGATTGCTACACCTACGATGGCCTTACCGACTGCAAACCGGACCCCATTCCGGACGAATTCGTCTATTCACCGAGCGACCGTATCTGGGGCATCTTCGGCATTCAGCCACCGGTTGAGCCCGGGGGCGAGCCGGTCGATCCCTGCCGGTACAAAGGCAACGCCTGCCGGGCGACACCTGGCTACGCCCAGTATCTGACGGCGAGCCAGACCTGGACCACCCAGGGCAAGGACAGGAAAGCACGCTACCTCGAACTGAACCAGGCCATTGCTGCGTTCAACCAGGATCTGGGCAAGCGCGTCGTCAAGACCTGGAGCGTCTACATTGTCGACCGGACCCCGCATGTGCCGGTGGTCGACAGCACCGATCCGGCACTGCTGCGCGTGACCGGCAATGCCACGCTGGATGGCCGGGTGGTCAACGACAAGAGCCGGATCTCGGTCGGCAAGACGCTGGACGTCAACGGCCCGGCGGTCGAGAACGTCGGGGCGACGGTAGTGCAGGTCACCACCGTCAGCGGCTCGGCCCAGAGCACCTATATCAAGACCCACTCGATGAAGAGTGACGACCGGCGCTGGCGGAGCATTGCCTACCAGCCCGGCAACGAGGAAAGCACCGTCGAACTGGCGGTGGCACGCACCGAATCGAATCAGGGGACGCAGCCCCGGCAGGCGGAAACACCGACGCAGGTCAGGCTCGAAGGCGTGGCCGGACGACTGGGCAATGACGCCATCCGTACCCGACCGCTGCCGGGACAGGTGCCGGACAGCGCGTTGTACCAGACCCGGCCGGCGCCGGAGGCACGCTATCTGGTCGAGACCGATGCGCGCTATGCGAGCTACAAGACCTGGCTCAGTTCCGACTACATGCTGCAGCAGCTGAAACTCGATCCGGCCGTGACCCAGAAACGGCTCGGCGACGGCTACTACGAGCAGCGGCTGGTCAACGAGCAGGTACTGCAACTGACCGGACGGCGTTTCCTGGGCAACTACAGCAGCAACGAAGCGCAGTACCAGGCGCTGATGACGGCCGGGGTCGAGTTCGCCCGGCACTACCAATTGAGTCCGGGCGTGGCGCTCAGCGCCGAACAGATGGCGCGCCTGACCACCGACATCGTCTGGCTGGTGGCGCAGGACGTCACCCTCGCCGACGGCAGCCGGCAGCGCGTGCTGGTGCCGCAGGTGTATGCCAAAGTGCGCGAAGGCGACGTGCGCGGCGACGGCACCCTGATGGCCGGCGGCGACCTGAAGCTGAAACTGGCCGGTGCGCTGGACAACAGCGGCACCCTGCTGGCGACCGGCCAGCAGGTTATCGATGCCGGCGACATCCGCAACCGTGGCACGCTGATGGCGGACAGCCTGCGGGCCGAGGCGCGGCGCGATCTGGACAACCTGGCCGGGCGCCTGAGTGGCGCCAGTGTCTACCTGGCGGCCGGCAACGACCTGAACCTGACCAGCACCCTGCGCAGCACCTCGGGTGAACAGGGCAGCAGAACGCGGATCGATGGCGTCTCCCGCATCGACGCCGGCACCCTGCTGGCCTCGGCCGGCCGGGACCTGACCGCCACCGCCGCCTCACTGCACAGCACCGGCGACCTGACCCTGGCGGCCGGCCGCGACCTGAACCTCGACGCCTTGACCACCCGGCGCGAAGACCACGTGGCATGGGACCGGCGCAACCGCGCCGATACCCACGACAGCCAGAGCGTCGGCAGCGAGCTCGGCAGCGGCGGCAACCTGCAGTTGCTGGCCGGGCGCGACCTGGGTACCACCGCGGCCTACCTGAACGCCAGTGGCGCGATCGGGCTCGGCGCCGGTCGCGACCTGCGGCTGCTGGCCGGCGAGAACAGCGCCAGTGCGCGCGATGAACGCTACGTCGCCAGCAAAAGCCTGCTGTCCGGCGAAACGATCCACACCATCGACCGCAGCGACTGGACCGAGGCTGCTGCCACCACCGTGTCCGGCGACCGCATCGCCATTCATGCCGGGCACGGCCTCGGCGTCACTGCCGGCAATGTAGTGGCGACCGGCGATCTGGCGCTGCAGGCCGGCAATCAGCTCGACATTGGCAGCCGCAGCACCGAGCACGGTGAATACCATTTCAAGGACGTCAGAACCACCGGGCTGGGCTCGTCCGGCACCACGTTCAGCTATGGCAAGGTGCGGCAGACCGACAGCGCCGACGACCGCAGCCAGTCGCAGAGTGGCAGCCGCATCGGCAGCCTGAAGGGCGACACCAGCCTGACCGCCGGCAAGGCGCTGAACATCAGCGGCAGCCAGCTCAGCGCCGGCCAGGATCTGCGCCTGCAAGGCGAACGGGTCACGCTGGTCGCCGGCGAGAACAGCGGCCAGCACCAGGAAACCCACCTGTTCAGCCAGACCGGACTGAACATCGGCATCAGCAGCCCGCTGCTGGCCGCATTGCAGACCACACAACAGATGGTGTCGGCGGCAAGCGAGGTCAAGGACCCGCGGCTGGCAGCACTGGCGGCCGGTACCGTCGGCCTGGCCGGCAAGAACGCGCTGGACGCCTACAATGCCGACCCGAAAGCGGCCGGCGGCGTCAGCCTCAGCATCACCTTCGGCAGCAGCCGCAGCGAGAGCCGCTCGGTCAACCGTTATACCGATGCCGCCGCCAGCACGGCACAGGCCGGGCGCGACCTGAGCATCGTGGCGGTCGGCGCCGGCAAGGACAGCGATATCGTCGTGCACGGCAGCGACGTGCAGGCCGGCCGCAACGCGACCCTGCTGGCCGATGGCGACATCGAACTGCTGGCGGCACGCAACACCGCCGAACAGCACAGCAGCAACAAGTCGGTCAGCGGTGCAGTCGGCCTCGCCATCACCTTCGGCTCGAATGGCGCGGGTTACGGCTTTACCGCCAGCGCCAGCATGGCGCGCGGCAAGTCGGACGGCAACGACGTGATCTGGCGCAACAGCCAGCTCGATGCCGGCAACACCCTGACCCTGGCCAGCGACGGCGACAGCACCCTGCGCGGCGCGGACGTGCGCGGCCGGCAGGTGGTGGCCGACATCGGCGGCGACCTGAGCATCGAAAGCCTGCAGGACACCAGCAAGTACAAGAGCAAGCAGCAATCGGCCAGCGCCAGCGTCACGGTCGGGGTCGGCTTCTCGGGCAGCGTCAGCGTTGGCCAGCAGAAGATGAACAGCGACTACGCCAGCGTGACCGAACAGACCGGCATCCGCGCCGGCGACGGCGGCTTCCAGCTCGACGTCGGCGGCCATACCGGGCTGAAGGGCGGGATCATCGCCTCAACCGGGCAAGCAGTGCAGGACGGCGCAAACCGGCTGACCACCGGCACGCTGTCGTACAGCGACATCCGCAACCACGCCAGCTACAGCGCCAGCAGCGTCAGCCTCGGCGGCGGCTACAGCAGCAAGGACTTCAGTCTGAAGCCGATGGGCGGTGGCGGCGACAGCGCCGCCCCATCCAGCGGCGTCGGTACCAGCCAGGACGGTACGGCCACGACCGGCGGCGACAAGGTGCCGGGCAGCGAACTGCCGGCCTACAACGGCTGGAGCGCTACGCCGCCCATCGCCATGATGGCCAAGGGCAGCGGCAGCAGCACTACGCGCAGCGGCATCAGCGGCGGCACCCTCATCCTGACCGACGGTGACCCGCAGAGCCTTGCCGGACTGAACCGGAACGTGTCGACCGAGCGGGACAGCAGCAATACGCTGAAACCGATCTTCGACAAGGACAAGATCGAGGCCGGGTTTGCGATCGTCGAGGCGCTGCAGCGGGAGACGGGGACGTTTCTGAATAACCGGGCGAAGGAAGCGGACCGGCTGGAACGGGAGTGGGAGAAAGAAACTGATCCGGAACGCAAGACGGCGCTGGATCAGCAACGCAGGGATGCGGCGAAGTGGGCTCCAGGGGGGGAGTACAGCAAATGGGCCACCGTGCTGACGACGGCGACCGGTGGCAACGTCATGGGCGGGCTTGGAGACCTGGCTCAGCGTGCCGTCGTCAGCTACGTGCAGGGCATGGGGGCCGCACAGATCAAGGAACTGGCGGCGCAAGTCGGCGACGGACCACAAGCCGACGCGGCACGGGCCGTTCTGCATGGCCTTCTTGCCTGCGGCAGTGCTGCCGCTAGCGGTGGCAATTGCGGCAGCGCCGCCTTAGGGGTGGCGGGCGGCGTGGGTGTGAATGCCGTGCTGAACACCTTGCTCAAGGACAGTTCTACCCTGAGTGCGGAAGAAAAGCTGGCACGAGAAAACCTTGTAGGGTCCATCGTGGCCGGCATTGCCGCCGAAACCGGAGGTGACACGGTCAGCAGCAGGAACGCGCTTCAGATCGAAATGGAGAACAACGAATGGGGTGGCTTGGTCTTCAAGCAGCGAGAATATGAAAATTACAGTCGGAAGCACTGCGCCGGTCTGAGTCAGCAGGTCTGCAATCGCAAGTTTGGTGAAGAACTGACGGCAAATCCGGGCGCCCGGGTGGTGCTGGCGGGGTTGGGGGTATTGCAGGGGGGCGCCGCAGTAGCCAGTGCGCGGACACTGATGGCGCTATGCTTGAGCTCGCCAGTGGAATGCAGCGAACTGGGGATCGCGGCAGCTGAGGTGGTAGGTGGTGCCGGGGCGATCAGTGGGCCGCGTGGGGTGATGGGGGAGGCTGCAAAGGCCGCAGAAAAGAACGTCACAGGGAAAAGTATAAAAGGATCTGTGACGGTTGAAGTGCCTATTGCCTCTGCCTTGCCAAAGGACTTTGGTGAGTCAGTTCTTGGCCATAACACCCAAATTGGTGTCCTAAATCGTAAGGCAGGTACAATTTCCGGAGCCCACAACAACGATTCATTTTTGGAGTCTATTGAAATGGTTGGCGCAAAAATTTCCGACAAAATAACTGACTCCCGTTTTCCAGGTCTTATTGATTATAAATACCAATTGCCTAGGATAAATAATGTCGGCGAATTGATTGATGGCTATAAAACAATAGCCACGAAGACTACTTACAACCCGAAAATCCTACCCGATGGCAAGGTCGCTAATATGTCCAGTCGCGCAGCAGTTAACGCTGAGTCGGCATTTGCGGCAAACCCAGCTTTAAGAGAAGTTAGTATTAAAGTTGATGGCTATTATTTTCAAGTAACTCGCAATATTAAAACTGGAAAGATCACAAACTCTTTCATTACGATGCCACCGAGGATCAAACAATGATTGACTTGTCTTGGCTTGAACAATTAAGAAAAAATTTTTCTTCCTCAGGACTGGAGTACGAGGATCTTTATGAAATAATAAAAAAGTCCCTTTCCATGGGGAAAATAAATTTTCCTGCCTTTATTTATGAGGCATCGAGGGGGGTTGGCTTTTGTGCGAGTGAGGGGCATTTCTATTCCCTAGACCAAGATTGGGATGACCCCAAGGCTTTTAATGAAGTTAGTTTTTTTCAGGGAGAGGTGGAAACTTCAAGTATTCCAGTAGCGGACTATATTGCCTTGATGAAAATTGCTGCAGATGTGTACTCTGACTACTTTCCTGATGAAAAAGATGGAGTTTTAAATTCAGCCAAAAGGCTCGAAAAACGTTATTCATCCCCCGCAGTTTAACCTTTTAGGGTAGTCGCACGGGCCTGTGCCGGGTGACACGTCGAACCAGCGGCACAGCTTCGTGATTGGGACGATAAAGCCCTTGGCCTGCAGTCCCTAACGGATCGTCTCGATCACTTCTCGTCCTCGCCCAGCGGGGACTGCCATTTTTTCTGGCGCGCAGCTCCAGCATCGCCTCACCGTAGCCATATGGGCGGCTAATTAAAAGAAATGATGCCGTATTTTTTGTGCGGTGCAAAAAATAAGAAAGCGAAAACATGAAAAATATATTTTCGATCAGTAAAAAAATACTGAATATTATAAGTGGTAGTTGAATGATGGGATCTTAAAGGCTCGTACTAGTTCTGGTGAGTGGGTTCAGTATGCAAAAAAAGCAAGCTGTCAATGTGAGATGCATGAATTTGTTGGGGGCTGCTGATTTGTATTTGAAGATGTACGCCTTTCGCACATGACTATTGATTAATATGCGGCTGATAGATAATCATTTGCAGGAAATAAATTTATTCGGCAAAATGTTCCTTGATCGATAGATAGCCTGCTATTGAAAAAGTATTTGCAGGGGTGGCTAATATTCCTCCCGGGCCAGGCCGGGAGGAATGGTTTGGGAATTTTACGCAAAAAATTTCTACGTAGAAAACCCGATAAATAGTTAAATTTTGTTTTTTGCATAACCTGGAAAAAATAAAACATCAGTTGTCCCAATTAAATCCATGACTAGTGGAAATTTAAATGTCTGGCGCGTTGTTTTCAACAATTTTCTCTTCCCATTACTGCAGGCATGCCAAGCATAAATTACGCATGAAAGCCAATGAGCCTTCCCAACATTTTGGGCGGCTATCGATGGAGAGAGCCATGCTTGCTATGTTTTTAATCTGCAGCCAAATATATCATCGGCATCTCGCTTTTTAAATGCAGCTAGACCGTTGTCGAGTTATGGTGACAAAGAGCTATAAGCTGCATTTATAATGCGGATATGATTTGGAGAATTTTATGGGTTTTATGTTTTGCATTCTGTCATGTCTGTAAATAAATTCGCGTGACAATTAGTAATTATTTGGCGCCAGCATTGCATCGACCGTGCTGGCCCCCTCAAAGGTGTCCTTCCTAAATGCTGTGTAGCTGTCCCAAACCTGTCCACCTGGCTATCGTGCTGGGTGGGCTGGTCTCTGCCTTGCCGTCGTTTGCGGCGATTCCCGCCATTCCCGGTGTTCCCGCCGTTGATCAGGCGCTGATCCGCCAGCAGGAACGCGAACGCGCGCAGCAGGAGCAGCGACAGCCGGTGGCGCCTGATGTGCGGCTGGAACTGCCGCGAGCCGCGGAGGCCGGGCGTTTGCCTGACGGGGAAAGTCCGTGTTTCGTGATCCGGCGGATTGTGCTGGATGGAGAGATGGCCGGGGCATTTCGCCGGGCGCTGGCGGCGGCCGACCCGGCTGCCGACCCGGCGAGCGGGCGCTGTCTGGGGGATGCCGGGATCAATCTGGTGATGAAGCGGGTTCAGGATGCCATTGTCGCGCAAGGCTATGTGACGACACAGGTGCGGGTTGCACAGCAGGATCTGGGCAGTGGCACGCTGGCGCTGACCGTGGTGCCGGGGCGGGTGCGGGCGATCCGCTTCAGTGAAGACAGCAGTCCGCGCGCCACGCGCTGGAATGCATTGCCGGTTCGTGCCGGAGACGTGCTCAATCTGCGCGATATCGAACAGGGGCTGGAGAATTTCAAGCGGGTGCCGACGGCGGACGCCGACATCCGCATCGAGCCGGTCGACGAAATCGGCGCCGCGCCCGGCGATAGCGATCTGCTGATTGCGTGGCGGCAGGACATGCCGTTCCGGGTCGGCCTGTCCGTCGATGATTCGGGCAGCAGGAGCACCGGCAGGTACCAGGGCAGTGCAACGGTGTCTTACGACCACTGGTGGACGCTGAACGATCTGTTCTATGCCAGTTTCAACCATGATCTTGGCGGGGGTGAAGCCGGACAGCGTGGCTCCCGTGGCTACACGGTGCATTACGAACTGCCATTTGATTACTGGTTGCTGGGGCTGACCTCCAGCAGCTACGACTATCATCAGGCCGTCGCCGGAGCCAACCAGACTTATCGGTACAGCGGCGACAGTCACAATAATGAAATCCGCCTGTCCCGGCTGCTGTATCGCGATGCAGTACGCAAGACGGGTGTCTGGCTGCGTGGCTGGACACGCGAGTCGAAGAACTTCATCGACGATACCGAAGTCGGGGTCCAGCGCCGCAGCATGGCTGGCTGGGAGGCAGGGCTGAACCAGCGGGTGTTTATCGGACCGGCAACGCTGGATGCCAGCCTCGGTTATCGGCGCGGGACCGGCGCAATGGGGGCGATACCGGCGCCGGAGGAAGGCTTCGGTGAAGGCACGTCGCGGCTGGCACTGATCAGTGCCGATGCCCAGCTCACGCTGCCTTTCACGGCCGGCCCGCTGTCATTGCGCTATGGCGGAACCTGGCGGGCGCAATGGAACCGCACGCCACTGGTACCGCAGGACCGGTTTTCCATTGGTGGCCGCTACAGCGTGCGGGGTTTCGATGGCGAGATGTCGCTGAGCGCCGAGCGCGGCTGGCTGTTGCGCAATGATCTGGGCGTCATGCTCGGGCAGAGCGGGCAGGAGTTGTATCTCGGGCTCGACTACGGCCGGGTGGGCGGACCGTCGACGCGGCAACTGGTCGGCACATCGCTGGCCGGTGCCGTGCTCGGTCTGCGCGGCGCCTTTTACCGGCTGAACTACGACCTGTTCGCCGGGCAGGCATTGCGGCAGCCGGACGGCTTTCTGACCGCGCAGACCACCGCCGGCTTCAATCTGACCCTGGCGTACTGAAGCGGGAGGCGGCAAGCCGCCCCTGTCACTACCCCCTCCAGAACCCGCACGTTAATGCCGGCTTCTCGAAGCCAGCGCCAGACCGGCGATGATGGCGGCAATGCCGGCCAGGTGATACAGGTGCAGGGACTCGTCCAGGAACAGGACGGCCAGCAGCACGCCGAACAGCGGGATCAGGTGGATCGAGTACCCGGCCCGTGCGGCGCCGACCCGGGCCACGCCGATGTTGTACAGCAGGTAGGCGACCACGGACGGGAAGAGGCCGAGATAGGCCAGTGCCGATACCGACTGCAGGTTCCAGTGCGCCTGCAGGCCTGAGGCGCGCTCCCACAGATACAGCGGCGTCAGGATGACCAGCGCGATGGCGATTTGCGCGCCCATCAGGCCGATGCGGTTGATGTCCGCCGGAATGCCGCGCAGCCACAGGGTATACAGCGCCCAGGCAATCATGGCGCAGAAAACGATCAGGTCACCGCGGGCAAAGGCCAGGGCCGCCAGTCGCGACCCGTCGCCGTGCAGGATGATGGTCAGTACCCCGGCAAAGGACAGGGCGAGGCCCAGCGCCTGCGTCCGCTGGAGCCGCTGCTGGTAGAACAGGGCGGCGAACAGCACGATCAGGATCGGGATGAACGAATTCAGCAGCAGGCCGTTCGAGGCCGGTGTCGATCGCAGGCCGAGATAAACCAGCGAGTTGAACGACACGACGCCGGCCAGCGAGACGCTCACTATCCGCCAGCGATACTGCCAGTAGCGGGGGAGGTCGCGCCGCATCGGGCGCAGGGCGAATGGCAGCAGACAGACAAAGGCAATGACCCAGCGCCAGAAGGACAGCGTCAGCGGCGGGACATCCTGCCGCATGGCCCGGCCGACAATGAAATTGCCGGCCCAGAACAGCGGGGGCGGGACCAGCAGCAGCAAGCTGGTGAGTGATGCACGGTCATCCGGCCGTCCTTTTACTGCGATTGCTGCGTCATCAGACATGTTGTTTTTGTGCTTTGTATCGGGAGTGGCGGTAGCCACACCGTGGACGGGGTTTCCACGGCGAAAGGGGGCAAGCTTAACGGCTCCGGCAGTCCGGTGTCGACGTGCGGGCGCGCCGCACCCGCCCGGCGCGGCCGGGACAGGTGCGCCACTGGCCCTGACACGCTACAGCGAGCGGGCGATGATCTCGCGCATGATCTCGCTGCTGCCGCCGTAGATGCGCATGGCGCGGGCATCGACCCAGGCGCGGCCGATCGCGTACTCGCTCATGTAGCCGTAGCCGCCATGCAGTTGCAGCAGTGCGTCGAGCAGGCGGCCGTGCATTTCGGTCGCGTTGAGCTTGGCGATGGCGGCGTCGACCTCGTCGAGCTCGCCGTCCATGTGCCGTGCCAGGCAGTCGTCGAGAAACACCCGCAGCATGCGTGACTGCGAGCGGGCGTCAGCCAGCTGGAAGCGGGTGTTCTGGTAGTCGAACACCCGGCGGCCGAAGGTCTTGCGTTCGCGGGTATAGGCGACGGTTTCATCCAGCAGTGCCTCGATCGACGCGCCGGCGCGCAGCGCGATGCACAGCCGCTCCTGGGTCAGTTCGTTGGCGACGTGGCTGAAGCCCTGGTTCAGTTCGCCAAGCAGGCAGTCGGCCGGCAGCACGACTTCGTCGAAGAACAGCTCGCAAGTGTCCTGCGCATGCTGGCCGATTTTCTCCAGCACCGGGCCCTTGCTGAAACCGGGCAGTCCTTCTTCGACGCAGAACAGCGACAGGCCGCGCGCGCCGAGATCGGGCTCGGTCGACGCCAGCACCACGACCAGACCGGCATTGGCACCGTTGGTGATAAAGGTTTTCTGACCGGACAGGATATAGTGGTCGCCGTCGGGCCGGGCGCGGGTGCGGATGGCCTTCAGGTCACTGCCGGTGCCGGGTTCGGTCATGGCGATGGCGCCAATCCGCTCGCCGGCCGCCATGGACGGCAGCCAGCGTTCGCGCTGGGCATCGTTGCCATAACGGTGAATGTACGACGACACCATGTCCGAATGGATCGAGAAGCCGATGCCGAGGCAACTGGCGCGGGCCAGTTCCTCGATCACGATGGCGGCATGGCCGAAATCGCCACCGGCGCCAAAGGGCGGCGGCAGGGTGCAGTTCAGCAGGCCGGCGTCCCCGGCCCGCTTCCACAAGGCCCGGGGCGTGATGCCGTCCCGTTCCCAGGTCGCGTAGTGCGGCAGGATCTCGTCGGCGACAAAACGGCGCACTTGTTCGCGGAACAGCTCATGGTCGTCACGGAATACACTGCGTGCCGGCATCATGGCGCCTTGCCGTACGGTTCGGTAGCGCTGAGCTGGCCGCGCAATACCGGTGCTGCTGCCGTGCCGGTCAGGAACAGGCTGTAGTGGTCGCCGGGCTGGGTGGCCGGCATCGACCAGTGGGCAGCCGGGCCCTTGCCGCAGCTGGCGCTGAAGGTCGCTGCCACCGGGTTGACGGTGCGGGCGGCAGCGGTCGACGGCGCGACCGCATCGAACACGGTGGCGTCGCCGCTGCCGAGCCTGAGCCGGGCGCCGGCACAAGCGCCGGCCAGGTTGTAGAAGCGCAGTTCGGACTTCAGGGCATCCTGGTTGCCGCCGCTGTCGTCAATGGCGGTCAGCGCATAGCGCCCGCCCTGCTTGCCGATCACCAGGGTATTGAACGTGTCCGGCTTGACGCTCAGCGTCGCGGCGAGCTTGCCGTCGATCCTGACCTCGAACGGGCGGTTGCCCTGGACGATGGCATAGCGGCCGGCAACCGCGCCGCGTCCCAGCGACTGTTTCGAGGCGCCAGCCACCTGGGTGGCCACGGCGGTCGGCAGCGGGTTGGCCAGGCGGACAAAGGACGAGCCGGCCGGCGGCCGGGCCGCGTACAGTTGCGCCAGGACGCCTTCGGCCGCCACCGGCAGCGAGAGACTGACCACGGCGGCGGCGATAAGCGCATGCTGCAGCTTGTTCATGTCAGGATTCCTGTTTCTTGCTCAGTCGGGCCGCCAGATACCGTTGCTCCAGTTTCTTGCGGTCGACCTTGTCGGTAGGGGTAGTCGGGAAGCCGGCGCAGGCGATCAGTTCCGACGGGATCATGTAGGTCGGCAGGCGTTCGCCAAGCACGGTCTTCCAGTCATGCATGCCGTCCGGCAGCGGGTGCAGGCCGTCGTCGGCAGGCAGCGGGGCCTCGGTCTCGATAAAGCCGACCATGCGCAGTGCCGAGCCGTCCGGCCGTTTCAGCGCGATGGTCGCACCGGCGCGCACACCGGGCAGGCGGGTCAGTGCGGCGTCGACTTCGGCCAGTTCGATGCGGTAGCCGTGCAGTTTGATCTGGTCATCGATCCGGCCGCGAAACGTGACCAGCCCGTCTGCGTCAATCTGGCCGAGGTCGCCGGTATGGTAGGCGCGCTTGCCGTTGTGCCGGAACAGCAGGGTCCGGTTCAGATCGGGGCGGTTGATATAGCCGCGCATCACATGGTCGCCGGCCACGCAGATCTCGCCATCCTGCAGGAACACTTCCGCATACGGCTTGGCGCGACCGATCGGGAACGGGTTTGGCGCTGCGCGCCGCAGGGCGTCGTCGATTTCGACCCAGGTGGTCGAGCAGGTCGCCTCGGTCGGGCCGTACGAATTGATGATGCGGATGCCGGGGAAGCGCTGCCACAGCGTCCCGGCCAGTGCCGGCGTCAGCGACTCGGCGCCGAACACGAACACGCGCAGATCGGGCAGCCCGGCCTGGTTGAAGCCGGGAGCCAGCAGTTGCTGGCGGATGAACGACGGCGTCGAGGCCCAGACGCTGACCTTGCTCCGGGCCAGATAGTCGATAAACGCTGCATGGTCGGCAATGGTCTCGCGCGCGCACAGCACGCAGCTGCCGCCGGTCACCAGGGCGCCGGCAACGTTGAACAGCGAGAAGTCGAAGCTGAACAGCATCTGGTCCATGAACGCCGGCGCCGGGCCCAGCGTCAGGCAGTCGCGGATCCAGCCGGCAAACAGCGCCAGGCTGTCAGTGCCGATCTGCACGCCCTTGGGGTCGCCGGTACTGCCGGACGTGAACATGATATAGGCGATGTCCGGCTCTGCCAGCGGTGCCGGATCGGCGCAGCCGGCGGCAAAACTGCCACTGGCGGCATCATGGATCACGGCGGCGCGGACGATGTCGACGATGCGGCGCTGGCGCTCGACCGGGTTGATTGCGTCCACCGGCACGAACGGCACGCCGAGCATCAGGCAGCCAAGCATGGCGACCAGGAATCCGGCCTCCTTGTGGCCGACGATCACCAGCGGCACGCCGGCCTGCACGCCGGCGCGTTGCGCCTGGTCGATCCAGGCGTCGACCTCGTCGTGCAATGCCTGCCAGCTCAGCGTCTGCCGGGCATCGGTCACGGCGGGGAGCGTCTGGCCGTCACCGGTGTCGATGAAACGGCGCTGGTCGAAATCGAAACGCATGGATAAACCTCCGTCAGGATGCCGGCTGCGGTCAGCTGTGCGAATGTTCGGCGATATAGGCGGCCAGCACCTTGACCGACTCCAGGTGCAGGTCGATCTCGGTCGGCGGAATCTTGCAGCCGAAGCGGCGTTCGACCGCCAGCGCCACGTCGACGGCGGACAGCGAGTCGATCAGGCCGGACTCGATCAGCAGGGCGTCGTCGTCGACGCGGGTCAGGATGATGCCTTCGATCAGGGAGGCGACTTCACGTTCGATTTCTTGGATGTCCATCAATGTGCTCCAGACGGGGTGCGTCAGTCAGAATTGGAAATACAGGAACCGGGTTTCCTTGTGCAGGTTGACCAGGCAGACAAACAGGACCAGCAGGGTCGCAGCGAGCCAGGCCAGGTTCGGACGCCAGCGCAGCACGGCCTGCGGCGCTTCCTGGGCGCGGGCCAGTGCCGGCGAGAAACGACCGAGAATCTGGTGGGCATTCGGGGCGAGGAAGGTGAGGGCCAGCAGCAGGGCCAGCAACAGCACCTGCAGATGGTGGCCGGCCAGCAGACGCCAGGCGTCTCCCGCCGGCAGCGCGGTGGCGACCGGCCACAGCGCCGGCAGGGTCTCGACACCGCGTGCGCCGGCCATGCCGCCAAGCAGCGTCAGGGCGTCGCCGATGCCGTTGGCGCGGAAAAAGGCCTGGCCGACCAGAACGGCGACAAAGGTCAGCAGCACGCAGCCGGCATGGCGCAGCCACGGACGCTGGCGCGCCGCCGGCTGGCGTCCGCTGACAAAAATGCGCCAGCCATGATTGACGGCCAGATACGCGGCATGCAGCAGGCCGAACACCAGAAACTGCAGGCCGGCGCCATGCCAGACCCCGGCCAGTCCCATGGTGTAGACGGTCGGCAGCACGATCATGCCGGCGAAACCGCCGGCGGTGGCGACGCCGGCCGCGCCGACCGGCTGGCCCCTGTCGGTGCGTCGGCGCGATACCGCCATTGCCACCGGGTAATACAGGTAGGCGGTCAGATAGCGGGTCAGCGTCATGTGCCAGCGCGCCCAGAACTCGATGATGCTGCCGGCCTTGTACGGTGAATTGAAGTTCAGCGGGAAGCGGATGCCGAACATCTTGGCCAGCCCGAGCGCCATGTCGGAATAGCCGGAAAAGTCGAAGTACAGTTGCAGCGCGTAGCTGACGCTGGTGGCCCAGGCGGCCCAGAACTGCAGGTCGCCGGGCGCGGCGAAGCCATCGTCCGCATACGGGGCGATGCTGTCGGCCAGCAGCACTTTCTTGGCCAGACCGATCACGAACAGGGTGCCGCCGATGGACAGGTTTTCCCAGCGGAAGCGGTAATTCTCGCGCTGGGCGAACTGCGGCATCATTTCCTTGTGATGCAGGATCGGGCCGGCGATCAGGTGCGGGAAAAAGGTCACGAACAGTACATAGCTGAGCGGGCTGCGTTCGGTGACGATGCCGGCGCGGCAGTCGAGCAGGTAGCCGATCTGGGTGAAGGTGAAGAACGAGATACCGAGCGGCAGGATCACCGACTCGACCGTACCGACACCGACGCCGTAATCATTCAGGAAGCCGAGCAGGGCGGCGAAATACTTGTAGTGGACCAGCAGGCCGAGGTCGACGGCGAGGCCGAGCATCACCGCCAGATTCTGCCGTTTCGGCCGGTCCCTGAAATGGAAAATCGCCAGGCTGACCAGATAGTTGAACACGATCGAGCCGGCCAGCAGACAGACGAATTGCGGATTCCACCAGCCGTAGAACACGAACGAGCTCAGGCTCAGCCAGACGGCGGCCGCACGCATCCGCGTCGCGCCGAACAGATAGTAGATGGTCAGCGTGACCGGCAGGAACAGCAGCAGGAACAGGTAGGAGTTGAACAGCATCGTGCGTCGTTATTCCAGAGTGGCCAGTGCCGTTTTTTCATCGGCGGTCAATGGCAGCGACAGTGCCATTTCCGAGAACTCCCAGATCACCAGCTTCAGGCTGGACGGCCACTGCGGCTGGCGCTTGAACGCCGCCAGCAGCGCGCCGGAGAACTGCCCGCCGTCCATGCTCAGATTCCAGACTTCGCGGCCGAGCTGACGTCCCAGCCGTTCGGCGAACTGGCTGCGCAGGCCGTTGGAACTGCCGGCCAGCAGGATTTCGACCGGGGGGGCGTCGTCGAGCAGGCCGACCTGGCGGAGCGGGGTCAGCGTTGCCGTCGCCACCCGGTCCGGGGCCGGGCGCCAGCCGTCCGGGACGTGCTCGAGTCCGGCCAGCACCAGCAGGTCGCCGACCCGCGGGGCGGGGGCGGCGATCTGTTCGCGATAACGCAATGTGCCATTGCCGCCCAGCAGCGGCCGGGCGGCATCGGCCACCACCCGGGCGGCAGCGCTGGCGCCCCGGGCATTCAGGTGAACGTCGGTGCGGAAGAAGGCCGGCCGGACCTGCGCCAGCGGCGCGCGCAGATCGACATGGCCGATGCCCTGCTGGCGCAGCGCCTGCTCCCAGCGATCCAGCCGCTGCTGCATGGCGGCGGAAACCGGCAGTCCGCACAACTGGTCGGCCTCGATGCGCGACTTGTCCGGTACGGCGACCACCAGCACCTGCACGCCGGCCTGCCGCAGGCGGGTGGTCCAGTGCCGCATCAGCGCCAGCCGTTGCCCGAACACGGCCGGATGGCCGGGCGGCGGGCGCAGGCCGTCGCGATAGAACAGCCAGTCGGGACAGCCCTGTGCTACCTGCGGACCAAGGTCGCCAAGCAGGCGATAGCGGATCGCCGCATTGCCGCTGTCGATGAGTGACTGGCCGGGCAGCTTCAATGCCTGGTTCAGCACCTTGCCGGCACTGCCGTCCAGCCAGGCCGATGGCGCCAGCTGGTCGGGACCGATATCGGCACGCAGCAGTGCGCAAACGCCCCACGCCAGCCCGGCCGCGAGCAGCGCGGCGAATACGCCGGCGGTCGGGCGGTGCGATGGGGCGGAGGCGGAATCGTGGTTCATGTCAGCGGGCAAGCGCGGTCTTCAGCCGGGCGCGCCAGGCATCGGCGGTCATGATCGACGCGTTGTCCCACAGGCCCCGGGCATCCGGGCCCTGGGCAAAGGTCGGCTCGAACATCTGCCAGACCAGCACCTGCGGCGGGCTCTGCCTGAACGCCGGTGATTCGAGGTATTCGAGCAGCATGATCCACTGGCCGACGTTGCCGGGCTTCCAGTTGACGGTCACCGGGCGGTCGATCAGGTTCGACAGCTTTTGCGGATAGCCGAAGTACGGCTGCACCATGCTGTGGCCGGTCACGTGGACCGGGGCGACGGCGGTGTCGAGCAGGCGCTGGCCATCGGCCGCCTTGCGGATGGTGAAGGTTTCGCGGCCGACGGTCTTGCGCTGTTCAGGGGTCAGGAACCGCTCGGCCAGGTCGCCATAGCGTCGTTCATTGGTGGTCGGGCCGAGCGCCAGTCCGCTGCCGGGCTGGCCGGCCAGCGTCGGCTGCACCTGCCTGATCACGGCGGCAGTGGCGTCGGCGGTGGCATCGGCGGCCGGCTGGGTCCAGTGCTGGTCGGTGCGGTAGAACACTTCCTGACCGCTGTCCTTCACCCTGCGCAGTACTGCCTCGTCATCGAAGGTGGCAATGCCGGCCTGCGACAGCTTGTCGAAGATGCCGCGATAGCGTGCCTTGACCTGTGCGCTCAGCGGTTTGTTGTCCGGCAGCTTGTCGGTATAGAACAGCGCCTTTTCCGGCAGCATCACCACCACCAGCTTGACGTTGCGCGCGGCCAGCGCATCGCGGGTTTCCTTCAGCAGCTGTACCGAGGCGTCGATGCCGCGCTGGTCGACCTGGGTCAGGCTGCCCCAGGCCGGGAACAGCCAGTTGTCCTTGCCCTGGGCCACGATGGCCGAATCGTCGGCCCGGGCGAAAGCCGACAGCACCAGCAGCGGCAGCGCCAGACGGCGCAGCAAGCGGTTGACGGAAAAATTCATCTTGTTGTTGTCCTCTCAAGCGTGGCCGGCGAACCGGCTCAGTACGACAGTGTCACGTTCATGAACAGGCCCTTGGCCCGGTCCGCCTCGCCGCCCCCGATGTTGAACCGGTACTGCGTGGTCCAGTCCAGATACGAGCGGGGCGCATTGTAGTGGTCTTCGCGGAACCAGTAGCGGAAGTTCACACCGGGACCGGCGCCGAGCGACCAGGTGGAGCCGTTGTTTTGCAGGTCCAGTGAGCCAGAGCCCAAAAGAGCGGTGATTTCGGATGGGATACCGGAAATGCTGGCCTTGTTTTTCTGCCACAACCAGTCTGCGCCGACGACCACATACGGGAAAACAATCAACCGGTCGGAAATGGCATCCAGTCGAATGCTGCGTCCGAAACGAAGCTCTGCAGCAGCAAAACCCTGATCCTGCCTCAGCCGCCCGGAGCCCGTGGCGACTTCCTGGCCCGTCGTGACATTGCGCAGCTGGAAGCTGGCGGGCAGGTCTTGCCAGGTATAGCCAGCTTGGGCATAGCCCTCGATAGTCAGCCAGTTCGGCAAGTCAACTCGCAGACCAGTGCCTTCATAGAAGCCATATGTCATGTAAGCCAGCCAGCCTCCATCACCCTGATGGGTCTTGTAGTTGGCCACCAGTTGGCCTGCACCGAGTCCGAGCCGGTTCAGCGCATCTTGTACCGCTTGTGTTTGCTGGTTTGTTGGGGGGGTGGAGATCAGTCCCTGCTGTTTCAGGATTTCTTCTGCCAGACGCAGGCGATAGGTACTGTTGACCAAGGCACACTGGTATTTCTTGCTGTCGGGTGCCAAGGTCCCCTGATACGTAGCACTGCCAAGGTTGAAGCGTCGCTCCAGCCCGAAAGTGAAACCGGTTTCTGTTGATGGGGTAAACCGGAAACCGGCGGCTCCCACCGTGGTCGGGAAACCGGTGATGCCATTGTTGCGGGTGCCGGTGACGTCTATCGTGGAACTGGCGTCTGAAACCAGCCCTGCGCACGGATTGTCCACGGTCTGCGAATTCGTCTTGCTGCCGCTGTCATACAAGGTATTCGACACCCGCCCGTACACCTCGAACACCCGGGTCGACGTGTTCAGAAAATCCGACGGCCGCCAGTACACTTCGGCCGTGCTGAATACCGCGGAAACCGGCCGATACCGTTGCGCCCCATTCGCGCGACAGGCCGGCAATGCCGGCGCGGGTGTTGTAGCGCTGCTGCGGGTCGAGTTCGAGCCGGCCGGCGTCGGCCTCGTCGATTGCCTGTTTCAGGATGCCGACCGCGCCGCGCTTGTCGCCGGTGCCGGACATGGCGAAAGCTTCGTCGAGGATGGCCGTGGGCGGCGCCTTGCCGGTGGCGCGGGCGGCGCGGAAATCTTCCAGTGCCAGCGCCGGCTGGCCAAGTCGCTGGCGCAGGTAGCCGCGCTGCATCAGCAGGGCGCTGTCGTCCGGTTTTTTGGCCAGGGCGGCCTCGATGCGGGCCGCCGCCTCGGCCTGCTGGGCACGGTTGCCGGCGGCCAGTGCCGTGGTCAGCAGGCGCTGGTTGACCTCGCGCTCCGGATTCAGTTCGACCGCCTGGCGGGCCAGGGTGATGGCTGTCTGGTAATCCTGCTGGCCATAGGCGGCATAGGCGCGCATGGCCGGGTCGCCGCTGACACTGGCGTCGGACGGCAGCGGGTCGCACGATGTGCCGTACGGGGTGTCGTGGCAGTCCTGCAGCGGCGGCGGATACGCACTCAGCGTCAGTGGCCTGGCCGGCGCCCGGGCCGCGCGAGCCTGTTTGCGGCGCTTGCCGGCATCGACGTCGTTGCCCGGCAGGGATGACAGCAGACTGGTCGCGCGGGCACCGTCGCCAGAGGCGATGGCGGCATCGGCGGCAATCAGCTGCACATTGCGGCGCTGGTCGTTGTCCAGCCAGTCCTGCTTCAGCGCGGCATCGAAGTCGGCATTGGCGTCACCGGTCTTGCCCTGACGCTGGCGCAGGTAGGCGCGCATCACCAGCGACATGGTGCTTTCGTCATCGGCGACCAGCGCATCGCTGGCGGCGGCTTCGGCTTCCGGCAGGTGATTGTCCAGCATCAGCGCGGTCATCAGCAGCAGCCGGTGGCTGGTAATGTCCGGCGCCAGGGAGACGGCTTCGCGCGCCAGCGGTACCGCGTCGCCGGGGCGATCGTTGATCAGTGCCTGGTAGCCGGCTTCGGCCGGCCGGATGGCCAGCCGGCGATGCAGCGTCTGCTGGCGGGCCACCAGGTCAGTCTTGTTGCGCGCGCCGAGTGCCAGCGACGTGGTGACCGCGCGGTCGGCGGCATCGTACTGGCCCTGGGCTTCGAGCGCGTCCAGCCACAGCAGTGCCCAGGCGCCCTGGCTCGGGTCGGTGCGGAATGCCTGTTCGGCGTCGCGAGCGGCGGCGGCATGATTGCCGGCATTGAATTCATCGTAGGCGCGGGTCGCGATCGGGAAGCCCTTGCGATAGGCCGGGGTATCGGTCGGCGCCGCACTGCCGCCGGTAGCGGGTGCGGCGGCCAGATTGGTCCTGGCCTCGCGCAGTGCCGGATTGCCATGCCCGTCGCGAATGGCACGGTCGGCCACCTGCAAGGCCTGGGCGATCTTGCCCTGCTTCTGCAGCGAATAGACCAGCAGCAGGTACAGGCGGTCGGTATCCGGCCGCAGCTTCAGCGCGGCCTCGGCCTTCGCCTGCGCCTGCGCATACAGGCCGCGGTTGTAGGCACGGTAGCCTTCGTCGGCCAGACGCCAGGCATCCCCGGTCAGCGGTGCGGGGACCGGGGCGGCATGGCCGGCCAGTGGCGTGATCGCACAGGACAGGGCAATCAGCACGGCGGCATGCAGGCAGGTTTTACGCAGGGTCATGCGCCGATCCTGTAAGAGCGGGAGGCCGTATTGCATTCCCTTGTCGATCTTGTATCTGGCATAAAATTTTCTTGGCGGCAGGAAAATGCCGGAACGGGGCCGTCACGCAGGGGAGAGGCGCCGGGCGGGTATCCGATTTGTCCGTCATTGTGTCGTCCAGGCCATTATTGCTTAGGTATAGACGGAGACCGGCCCTGTGGTGTGCTCCGGCATGCGAAGCGCTTGATTCCCTGGCAATGCGGGAAAACAATGGGCTCGAAACAATCAATGCAGTCTAGATTAAGCAGGTGAAGACGGGTTTTGATGCGGGGGAAAAAAGCTTTGTTCGCCCGCTCCGGACCGGTGATCCCCGCGCTGGAAAGCAATAATTGTCGCACCCTGTGTCCGGCCCGGCCACCGGCAGGAGCATGGCGGGGCGGAGACCGGCAGATTTGATCGGGAATACAAAAGCTTTATCTGACAGTGAATGCTGGATTGTTGATGACAGTTTCATTGACAATGCCCGTCCACCAAGATCCTGCTGGAAATCGGAGAGTCTGGAATGCGAATTTGCCATGGCATGGCAATCCTGTTGTCCGGCGCGTTGCTGGGAGCAAGCATGACGAGCATGGCCGCCAGGGGACCGGACATGCCGGTGGTCGGCATGGTCTGGCAACCGGACTACCCGACCCGCAACCCGCAGGGCAACTGGGAGCAGCTGGGCGTGCGGAAACTGCTGGTGCAGTGGAGTGCGGCCGGGGACTACAACTTCGTCGATGGCTGCAACAGCACGACGCCGATCACCGATCTGCCGGACTGGTCGCGGATTGCCGCCGAGCCCTGGGCGCAGGACGTGATCCTGGGACTGGCTGGCGATTTCGACGAACCCAAGGCGCGGCGCAGTCTGGAATTGCTGGTGGAGCGGTCACGCTGCCTGGCGGCATTGATGACGCCTCTGCGCGTCAGTGGCTGGTATTTTCCGGTCGAGGCCGATCCGACCTGGACCGGCGTGACCAGACTGGGCCCGCTGCTGAACCAGCTGCCGCGCCCGCTGTGGATCAGCGTATACGACAACTCCAATATTGGCGCGGATGCGCTGGCTGACTGGCTGGATACCTGGCTGCCGGCCGATGTCGGCGTGTTTTTCCAGGATGGCGTCGGGGTCTATGCGCGCGATGCCTCCGTGGCAATGGATTACCTGAAAGTGCTGCAGCGGCGACTGGGCAAGGACCGGGTGCGTCTGATTGCCGAGATATTCCGCCCGGCGCTGGGCGGCGGCTTCCGCGCCGCCACAGCGGACGAAATGCTGCCGCAGTTGCGTGCCTATACGGGTGAGCAGGTGTATCTGTTTGAGGGGCCGCATTATCTGACCCCGCCACAGGTGCTGGAGGTCAAACGGGCGTGGAACGAGGCGCCTCGCTAGACCTCTCCGGATCTTCCGGCCGGGGGGCCGGTGCGGCTGCGGGTTGACCGGCATCCGGATCCGAGGGATCGGGGCCTCGGGTCGGCCCCACTGCCGGCGGTGTTTTCCGCCAAAGGGCCATATTGCCTTTGGGGTATTTTTTGTAGATGCCCCTTTCGACAAGTACCTGCTGGCTTTTGATATTGAAAGTAAAGCCGTAGGGATTTTGACCGTTGATGTGGTAACGGTAAAAGGCCTTGATGGACAGCGCTGGTGCATACTCATTCGTATAGGCCCTCTCGTACTGGCCAATTGCCAGCTGGCTGCCATTCAGCTGGTTCAGACAGGAAAAGGTAGTGAAATACAATGATTTCCGGTCCGTGGGGTCGGTGTCGGCCAGGGTGATGAACAGGATGTCGCCATTGATACGATGGTAGATCTGGCAGGATTTTTTTCGTGGAGGCAGCAGGGGATTGGTGATTTCTGAATAACTGACATCAGCAATGATTTCACCTTCCGCATAGAACCGGCTCTGGTAACTTGGCTGGCCATCCTCGATATGGCGCGTTTTTATGATTTTTCCGGAGGGGTTGTAGCAATATGTTGATGCGCTTTGTGTGCTGCCGGCCGAGGTGATGATGTCAGAAAAATTATCTTCGCCAAGATAGGAGAAGGTACGTACCGTATCGCCTATCGTTTCTTTGACTACATGACCTTCCGCATCCTGTTCCAGCTTGATTTCTCTGGGATAATCCAGCCCGGCCCTGTCGACGGCGTTGACGTCAGTGTTGGTGATTTCTGATAGTTTGCTTCCCGTGATGTCATAGTAGTAATTGCTCCTGTTACCTCCCGTCGCGGCCGTGGTCGTTACTTTGCGGAGATTGCCGCTTGTATCCTGGGTAAAGGTTTGCGAAATGATGTTTTTAGCGTATTCATTTTCCAGCATCAGATCGCCAGTAACCTTCCATTCAGTCAGAAATCCTGTGCGATCGTAAGTGTAATTTTCTGTGCAATTGATGGTCTGGACCTGAAGTTTGAGCATCTGCAGGGTGTTTCTTTTATTGTAGGTGGCGTTGTAAACTGTGATGGGTTTGGTGTTTTTTCCATCGGAAAAAACATATTTCACCTCGGTGATCAAACCGTAGGCACCATATTTTTTTCGCAGCTGGATACGGGAATAATAATCTTCCGTGATCCAGCAGTAGCTGTCGATATTGGTCACAAATCCATCAGTGTTGCGCAGAAATTTTGAGCGCGATCTGAGCGTGTCATTGACCAGAATTTCGATCTGGTCAATGCTGCCATCGGCAGCGGTGTAGGTATAGGTTTTCCTGATATTCAGCGGGTCGTCAGTGGAGGCAGAGTGAGTGAGTATGATATCGATGGAAAGGGGCTTTCCTCGCACGGTTGACAGAATTCGCGTTTCGCACTTTTCAGGTGAAATATGGCTGAGCACATCCTGGTTGACATCATCCCGGGACAGATTGCCAAAGGTATCGTAGCCGAGCGTCCGGTTGTACGAAGTATTGACATTGCTGCAATAGCTCGAGGCCAGCAGCCCGGTCTTTTCCTGATAAGAGAAGGATCGCACCCCCACATTGGTGGTGCTGGCGGGCGTTTGCCTGACGTGGCGGCTGACGACCTGACCCAGGCTTGCATTGTAGGTATAAGAAAAGACGCGTCCATTCTGATAACGGACTTCGCGCGGCTGGGTCAGGCTCGTGGAGCCGGAATAGTCGTTGGTCGATTGAACCAGATTGACCGTGGAACTGGTCAGGCGATCGATGCCATCATAACCGGATGTCCCCATCACCTTGCGGTCGACCGTCAGGCGTGTTGCCAGCTCCGCCGTGCTGTGCGGGGCGTAATCTATCTGTTGCGTACCACTGACGCTGCCTTTCTTTGTCATGGCACGGTCAAAGGCATCGTAGGTGTATGTCAGATTTTCATCGATGTCGGATGTCGTGGTTATCTGCCTCCCATATCCGTCATAGGTAAAGGAGTCTGTCTGGTCTGCCTGTGTGTTTAGTGGATTTTTGAACAGATTGATTCTTTTTTGCGTCACAAGCTGATTCTGCGCGTTGAAAAAAGAAATCTGTCTGTACAACCCGGCTGACTGGGTGGCGCTGGCGGTATTGTTGTAATAGTCATACACATAACTGAGCTGGCTTTTGTCCGGAGATTTTTTCTTGATCAAGTCATCATAGATATTCCACTGATATATCGTTCTCTCCGTGGAGATCAGTTTCTTTTCCAGGGTGTAATCGTAATCAGTTGATTCGACGAGTTGCATGAGATTGTTGTAGGTGTTTCTTTTCATTTCAAAAAACGTGGCAATGATTTTTTTGTCGATTTCCTGTTCCGTAATATAGTATTCGCTCACGATATTTCCGAACCCGTCCATGGTGGCCTTTTTCTTGAAGGCTTCTCTGGTAGTCTGTGTCGTGACGGCGCTGTTTGCCGCCGAATAACTTGTGCTGTCCGTGGCGATCTCCGTACCGAGCGGTCCCCATGGGTAGTGTTTTTTTACCACCCGGCCCAGCGCGTCATATTCATAGGTGGTGGTGAGATTGTTTTCATCCGTACTGGACCACGTTGCCCCGGTCCGGGACAGGTGGCTGGTGCTGGTTGATTTCGTACTGCCGTCAAATCCGGTTATCGTGCTGCTTATGGCGACGGTGGCTTGCTGTGATGGATTCGTCCCCAGGCTATAGGCAGTAGCAGTTCTGGTCGTCAGGTAGATGACTATCGGCTTCCCCTTGTCATCTTTGCCCGGTGCCGGTTTGCTGACTTCCATGGAAATCAGCGCACCAGTAAAGACAGGATCCTTCTCTTCGTAGCCATATTTTTTCTGCAGCAGATAGTTCCTGGCGGAAACATCCGGGCTGGAAGTGTCATAAAAAACTTCCTGTGTCCTGACCACCATAGGGAGTGTGGAAATCTGCTTGTACTGGTATTCGTATTTTTTCACGGGGCTGGTGACGGTACCCGCCTCTTTGCCCGGTGTGATGGTCATGCTGGAAATGTAGTTGACGAAGCCATTCGGGTCGGCCGGACATAAAACGGTGTCGTCCAGTGTTTGTCCTTCGGCAGGATAGTAAGTGTAACGGGTGACAATGCCTTCGATGCTGGTATGGGTGGAGAGATTACCGTCACTGTCATACGCATGGTATACCGTGCTGGTTGTGCTCACCAATTCCTTCTTGTCCCCAATGCCGAGGTGCGTCAGGTGTGTCTCTGTAGGGAGCGAAAAAGCGGGCGACTGCGCATCGATACCCTGATCTTGTCCGGTATTGAGTGCATAGGAATAGGAAGTCAGCTTTCCATTGCGTGGCGTGAAGGGGGTCTGGTCCGGTTCCAGCGGGGTAAGACTGATGGGAAGATAGAAGTTGTTGTAACGGCGGCTTATGATTCTTGTCCCGCCTGTGGAGGCGGCGATTTCAAATTCGAAAGAATGGTTTTTTTCCAGGTTGTCAACACCTGTGGTCCACGCTTCAGTCAATGGATAACCCAGGTAATTGGCCAGCATGTAGGCATAGTTTGTTTTGATGGAGATTTTTTCTGTTTTGTCTTTTGTTTTCTGGTTGAACCAGAAGGTGTCGCGGACGCTGACTGCCATGACGCTGGCCGGGATGCCGGGCGGCCCGGCCAGCAGGGTATAGGTCAGGGTTTCATTTTGATAATAGCTGAGGATGGAAGTGAATCCGGACAGGCAATAATAACTGGTATTGTGAATCTGGGATGTCATTTCGTACAAGAGCGTCAATGTCTTGCCACTGCCTTCCAGTACCTTGAGCAGTGCGCGCACCGGGCTGGTGGCAGGGTCGCTGAATTGCAGGTTCAGCGTGCATTGCGGGGTAGTGACAATATGGGTATTGCTGGCCCATTTGCTGCTGACCAGCGTGGCGCCGCTGCTGTCGGTAATAGTGAAAGCGTTGTCTGCATTCCAGGCAAACAGGATCACCTTGCCGTTGGGGGCCGTGATTTTGCTGACACGCCCGTTTTGAATGGTTTCGATGCTGCCGTCTTTGTTGATGACACGATAAGTGTCGGCTGAGTCTTTGACAAAATTAAAATTCCTGGTCACCTTGTATTGCAGGGTGACCGTGCTGCCACTTTCGCTCAGTATTCTGTAGCGGTTGCCATTCGACAATACCAGAGTGCGTGTGCCATCGGCATTGCTGTCGATATGCGCCAGACTCATCTCCCAGCCAACGCCAAACCCATAGTCGATATTGTTGAACTGGTTGAAATAAAGAATGAAATTCAGGATGGGACCCTGAATGCTGTTTGAGGGCAGTGTAGCAATCGGGATCGTGCGGATATACATGCCGGTGCGCGGTTCGACACCATCGGCAAACCAGTCGATCATGTTGAATACATTGGAATCAAATAGCATGAAAAATCTCCTGGCAAGACAGGAATCATGTAATGAGCACGCAAAGAAACGAGGTTGCCGCTTGGCCGCGGCACCTGTGAGGGAGTCTTGTTAAGTATTTATGATGGCGAATGAAAATCCAGCAAGCTCATCCATTAACTGATGAATGGTGTGTGCCAGCCAGTCTGATTCAGGGCAGCAGACAGGGCTGCATCAGTGCGGCGATCCAGTTCATGAAGACATGGACCCGCCTCGGCAGATGGCGGCGATTCGCATACAGCAGCGAGACCGGCATCGGTGCCGCACGCCAGTCCGGCAGCACTTCGACCAGGCGGCCGCTGGCAAGGTGCTCATGCACGCTGAATGCGGGGGCCTGGATCAGGCCGAGACCGGCCAGGCAGGCTGCCTGATAGGAGGTCGAGTTGTTGACGGTCAGTGCGCCGGTCATGGGCAGATGGCGGATTTCGCCGCGGATGGCATCGACGTACTCGAAACCGGCAGACCTGGTGCCCAGCGTCGACACGTAGTGGATCAGCCGGTGGCCGGTCAGGTCTTCCAGCGTGGCGGGCATGCCGGTACGGGCCAGGTAGTCGGCACTGGCGCAATTGAGCAGCCGGACATGCCCCAGCGGGCGGGCAACCAGGCTGGAGTCGCGCAGGGTGCCGACGCGGAGCACGCAGTCGAACCCTTCGCGCACCGGATCGACACGCCGGTCGGTACTGCTGAGCTCGATATCGAGTTGTGGATGCTCATGCAGAAAGTCCGGCAACTGCGGCATGACGATCTGGCGGGCGATGCCTGCCGGCATGTCCACGCGCAGCCGTCCGCTGAGAACCGACGCGTCACTCTGGAACAGCCCCTGCAGCTCGTCGACATCAGCCAGCAGATCCTTGCTGCGTTCATAGAACGCCTGACCGTCCTGGGTCATCTGCACCTTGCGCGTGGTGCGATGCAATAGCTGGGTGCCAAGCCGGCTTTCCAGTTGCTGGATGGCAATGGACACGCTGGCCTTGGGCAGTCCCATGCTCTCCGCTGCGCGGGTAAAGCTGGCCTGCTCCGCGACGCGAAGGTAAATCTGCATGGCATCGAGCAGGTTCATTGCCACCTCTTGCTGTTTGTCATGAATGAACAGTCTAGTCAGAAAATGCGCATTTATCAGGCATGCATCAATCAATACACTGATTTCAGCTGAGGCATCAACGCAAAGGGAGCAATGAACATGGATAGCCGTATCGCACTCGTCACCGGTGGCAGCCGGGGGCTGGGAAAGAATACCGCGCTGAAACTGGCGGCAAAGGGCGTGGACGTGGTGCTGACGTATCGCAGCCGCCAGGCCGAGGCCGACGAGGTGGTGGCTGCGATCGGGCAGCTGGGCCGGCGAGCAGTTGCGCTGCCGCTGGATGTGGCGGACAGCGCGTCATTCGCCGCTTTCGCCGCACAATTGCACACGGTGTTGCAGACGCACTGGCAGCGGACCGATTTCGACTATCTGGTCAACAATGCCGGCATCGGCATCCATGCCGCCTTTGCCGAAACGACCGAGGCGCAATTCGACCAGTTGGTGAACATCCAGTTCAAGGGGGTGTTTTTCCTGACCCAGACGCTGCTGCCACTGATCCGCGATGGCGGGCGCATCGTCAACGTGTCCACCGGCCTGACCCGTTTTGCCTTGCCCGGCTTTGCCGCCTATGCGGCGATGAAGGGGGCGGTTGAAGTGCTGACCCGTTACCAGGCCAAAGAGCTGGGGGCGCGCGGCATCGCTGTCAATGTGGTGGCGCCCGGGGCGATCGAGACCGACTTTGGTGGCGGCGTGGTGCGCGACAATGCGGCGATGAATGCCGGGATCGCCGCGCAGACCGCGCTGGGCCGGGTCGGGGTGCCGGATGATATCGGCGGTGTGATCGCCTCGCTGCTGTCGGACGACAACCGCTGGATCAACGGGCAGCGGATCGAAGCATCGGGCGGCATGTTCCTGTAGCCGTCAGGGCGGCGAGAAGAAACTGAAGCTGCCATGCTCGACGCGCTTGGCCTGGTACATGGCGGTGTCGGCATGGCGCAGCAGGCTGGTCATGTCGCTGCCGTCGCGCGGGAACAGGCTGACGCCGACGCTGGCGGACAGCACCATGGTGGTGTCGCCGATACGCGCCGGCACGCTCAGTGTCGCGCGCAGCCGTTCGAGAAAGGCCGCGACATGGCTGACGCTGCAGCGCGGCAGCACCAGCACGAACTCGTCGCCGGACAGGCGGCCCACCAGGTCCGAATCCCGGACCACGCTGCGCAGACGCTCGGCCACGATCCGCAGCAATTCGTCGCCACAGGCGTGACCGAGTGCATCGTTGACCTGCTTGAAACGGTCAAGATCGACGAACAGTACGGCCAGTCCGGCCTGTTCCCGCGCCATTTCCACCAGCATCTGGCTGGCCCGGCTCAGCAACTGGCTGCGGTTGGGCAGGCCGGTCAGGGCATCGTAGAAGGCCATCTGGCGGATATGCCGGTGCGCCTCGTCGCGCTCGATCGCCAGCAGGCACAAGTGGGTACCGATGGCCACCAGCTGGCTGTGCAGCGGGTCCGGGCCGCGGCAATCGCGGAAATACAGGGCGAACGTCGCCACCACCCGTCCGTCGCGGTGGTGGACCGGCACCGACCAGCAGGCATGCAGCCCCAGTGCCAGCGCCTGCTGGCGGTAATCGGTCCACAGCGGGTCGCGGGCCACATCGGTGACCAGTACCGCCTCGCCGCGAAAAGCGGCCGTGCCGCATGAACCGGCCGATGGCCCGGACGGCATGCCGTCCAGCGAGCGCAGATAGGATGCCGGCAGGCTGGGGCCCGCCAGGGGATGCAGCATGCCGTCCCGGTCAACGCGCAGGACGGAGGCGATGGCATCGGGGGCCATGCGCTCGATCTCCCGGCACAGCAGGGTCATCACGTGCTCAAGCGGCTGTTCGCGAACCAGCGCTTCCATCACCACGCATTGCAGGACCTCGTGCAGCTTGGTGCGGGTAATGTCGGTCAGCACGGTGACCATGTGGCGGATGCTGCCGTCCGGGTCGAAGACCGGGCTGGAATCCAGGTGTGCCCACAGCCGCTGGCCATTGCGCCGGGTCAGCAGCAGGTCGGTTTCATGGCGCTGGCCGAGGCGGATCTTCTTTACCGCCTTGCGGAAGCGATATTCGGACACGCGATCCGATACCAGGAACTGGCGGATGGGCCTGTCGAGCATCTCCGCGCGAGCATGGCCGGACAGGCAGGCAAAGGCCTCGTTGACATAGCGCACGCGCGTTTCGCCATCCGTGATGCAGAGCGCCGCGCCACTGGCATTGACGGACTGCAGCAGCAAACGGCATTCGGCGTCCCGGAATGCCTCGCGGGGCGCAGAATGCCTGGTGCTGGCAGGGACCGGCACTTGCGTGATGACTCCCCGAGTGATTTCTCCCGACGCCAATCTGATTCCTTGCTCGATGAGGGGCTTGCCGGTTCAGGTCAGGACCGGGTCGCCCGAAATATGCACCGGGGTGGTACACACATAGCCAATGCCATAGGCGCTCAGTATCGACAGCGGTTTGATTCCGCTGGGAGACAGTTTCGAGCGCAGTCGATGAATCAGGACTTCGAGCCGGTGCGGGTCATAAAGATCGGGGTGCCCGCCCAGTGAGGTCACCAGGTCCTTGCGCGGCACCGGCAGATGCGGGCTGCAGGCCAGACGGTGCAGCACGCGGAATTCGGCTTCGGTCAGATGGATGTGCTGTCCCCCCGGCGCCTGGACTTTCCGGCTGCCGGGCAGCAGGCACCAGTCTTCGTCGGCGGTGACGGAATGCTTGTCCCGGGTAACCAGCCGCCGCCCCAGCGCAGCCAGTGTGGCGCCGAGTTCGGACAGCTTGACCGGCTTGGTCAGGAAGTAATCGGCCCCCTGGGTCAGCCCGCTGATCCGCTCCTGCAGGCCGACGTGGCCGGTCAGGATGACGATGCCCAGCATCGGCCAGCGCCGGCGCAGATCGGGCAGGGTGCTCATGCCGTCGCCATCAGGCAATCCGACGTCGAGAATCAATATGTCGGGCGAGTGCTGGTCCGGTGACTGCAGATATTCCTGCATCGTGGCGAGGCGATCGAGCCCGACGACATGGTGGCCGCTGTCGGCCAGATAATCCATTAGCGCCAGCCGCCACTCCTTATAGTCTTCTACGATCAAGATATTCATATTTGGGTGGGGGCATGATTTATTTTTCTGTCGAGTGGGCCTTGCCGTGCAGGAGGTTTTACATCTGTACCGCATATTTATACGGTATAAAAAACGACATATGCTCACGAATACTCACAAATCGACGGGTCGAAGCGGGAGAAAAGGCTTTATGCCGGGGCAGGGTTGATGCAGGTCAGCCCGCGGGGCCTGTTCCCCTGATCGGGTCGGCCGGCATGGTATCCGCATCGGGTGAGGTGCGCGCACAAATCCCCGCGGCAGCGAAAGCATGCCGTGGGGACGCCGGTCAACTGGCGGACGGCTGGTGCAGGCCGAAGCGTGATCAGGCCTCAGTTGCCGCTGCGCGACCAGCGGGTCTTGTGGCCGAACTGCTGCCGGTTGTCGGTGAACTTGAGCTGTTCGAGCGCCAGGCGCCAGACCGGCGCGGTGTGCAGTCCGGCCTGGGGATGGCGCCCGATATAGCACTGCAGCGCCCGGTCGCGCAGGTCCTGCTCGAGCAGGATGGCGCGGGCGGTGAACTGCAGGCCGCAGATCTCGTGCACGGCCTGTGGCTGGCCGCTGATGGTGCCGGCCACCTGCGGCCGGTCACGCATGTGACGGCCATGCCGGGTCTCGCCGCTGCTCAGGATCAGCAGTGCGACGTCGGCCTGGTCGAATGCATAGAAGCAACTGGCTGCCCACGGGCCATTGGCGTCACAAGTGGCGAGGCTGAGCACGTGGTGGCCGAGGATGAAGTCGCGGATCGTCGCGGGCAGGGGCGGCATGGCAGGACCTGGTTCCGGCTCAGTCGCGCCGCATCGGCACGAAGCGGACGCCGTTGCGTTCGGTCTCCGGGCCGCTGACACAGAAGCCGAAGCGCTCGTAGACCGGCACCGCATGCAGCGACGAGTTGACGGTGAAGGCGCCGTACTCGCCCGGGCGGCGTGCCTCCGCGAGCGCATGCTCCCACAGGGCACGGGCGATGCCGCGCCGGTGCTCGTCGGGGGCCACGAACAGGTGGTGAACGTGAGTGCGGTCGCGCAGCGCGATCACGCCGCGCAGGGTGTCGCCGCGGGTGGCGGTGTAGTAGCGGAAAGCCGGGTCTGCAATCAGGGCGGCAATCGAGGACGGATGCAGCGAATACAGGAACGGACCGACCTGCTCGTCATCCGGTGTGGCGACAAAATGGCTGGCCAGTGACCGGATCAGCGCGCTGATGCTGTCGACCCGGGAAGATTCGGCAAGGCCGATGCGCAAGGTGTCCGGCATGGTTCAGATCCTGGATAAACGTCCACTGTACCAGTTTGCCCGCTGGCCACGGCGAACGGCTGCGTTCCGCGCGCCCGGCCGGGCGCGCGGTGCTGCCTAGACGGCGGCCGTATGCAGGTGCTGCGCCACGCAGGCCAGTTTCTCGCAGGTTTCGGTCCATTCCCGTTCGGGCGTGGACAGCGGCACCAGTCCGGCGCCCGCCTGCAGCCAGCAACGATTGCCGTCGCGGTACACCGAACGCAGCACCAGGGCGGCATCGAGCGCGCCATCGCTGTCGACGATCATCACGCAGCCGCTGTACAGCCCGCGCGGCTGTGCTTCGTGGCGGCGAATGCTGTCCAGTGCCTCGCGCTTGGGAATGCCCGAGGCGGTCACGGCCGGGAACAGTTTCTCGAACGCATCCCAGGCATGGCAACCGGTGGCAAGCTGGCCACGCACCCGCGATGCCAGATGCTGCACGCTGCCGCGCCGGCAGACGTCCATGAATTCGCTGACACCGAGCGAGTCGGTATCGCAGAAGGCCGACATCTCGCTCATTGCCAGCTTGACCGACACCGCATGCTCGGCAATCTCCTTGGCATCGCCGAGCAGTTCGCCCTGCAGCCGTGCGTCCTCGCCGGTCTCGCCGGCCAGGGCGCGCGTGCCGGCCAGCGGCTGGGTGCTGACCTGGCCGCGGGCATCGACCTCCACCACCGTTTCCGGGCTGAAACCATAGGCCTGGAAATCGCCGTCGCGCAGCAGGAACGAGCGTGCCGGCGTGTTGGCGCGGCGTCCTGCCAGGTAGCTGGACACCATATCCAGTGATGACGGCACTTCGACTGCGCGCGACAGGATCACCTTCTGGTAGTCACCGGCCTGCATTTCACCGACGGCGGCGGATACCTGCTGTTTGAAGCGGGCTTCGGCCTCGCGGTTTTCCAGTACGCCGATCGCCTTGCCCAGGGGGGACCGGGTCGGGATGTCCCCGGCCATGACCAGGGCAGCCAGCCCGGGCAGGGCCGCGGGGTCGAGGCTGCGGATCAGGGCCAGCCCGTCGCGCAGGCGGATCTCGCTCTGCGGGATGGACAGGCGCAGCAGCGGCTCGCCGTCGCTGGTGGCATGAATGCCATAGGCCAGGTGTGCAAACTCGAACGTGGCACGGCCATAGGCCCGCCAGTCAGTGAACGGAATGTCGGCAAGCGCCTCGGCGATGCCGGCGCACGGGCGACTGCCTTCACGCGAGGTGCCGTTGCTGTGATGCACCGTTCCCCGGGCGTCGACGACCAGGCTCAGTGCCGCATCCATGCCGATACTCCACTCGCCGCGACACTCGTACAGCGTGTAGTGCCGGGTCGACAGCTTGCCGGCCAGCCGTGCGGCCAGCTCCAGCGGCGCGCTGTTCACCCTGATCTGCTGCTCGGCGTAGCGGCGGAGAGGGGGCGCGCGGTCTGCGGCCATGGCCAGCGCGACCAGGCGCCGCCGGTCGATCTTGCCGACCGGTGTCAGCGGCCAGGCGTGGAGGGTTTCGATCTGGTCCGGCAGCATGAGGCGGCCCAGCCCGCGCGCACTCAGCGCCTGATTCAGCGCCAGACCGTCGGGTATCCGTTCCCCCGCAGGCTGCACGAAGGCGCAGATCCGCTCGCCAAGCAGCGGGTCGGGAACCGCGACCACGATCGCCGCCTGCACGCCGGGCAGTGCGCACAACTGGGACTCGATGTCGGCGATGGCGATTTTTTCGCCGCTGCGCTGGATCTGTTCCTTCAGCCGGCCTTCGACGATCAGGTTGCCATCGCCATCCCGGCGCACCAGATCGCCGGTGCGGTAGAAGCCATCGGCGGTAAAACTGAGTGCATCCTGCTCCGGCGCGCGGTAGTAGTGCCGGATGGTATACGGCCCCCGCGTCTGCAGCTCGCCGGCCATGCCCTCGTTGACCTCGCGGCCCTGCTCGTCGACGATGCGCAGCCTGTCCCGGGATGACAGCGGGCGCCCCTGGGTATGGAGAATGGTATTCAGCGGATCATCCAGCCGGGTGAAGCACAGCAGGCCTTCCGCCATGCCGAACACCTGCTGCAGGCACGCGCCGGACAGGCCGGACAGCTGCCGCGCCAGCGCCGGCGCCAGCCGCGAGCCGCCAACCTGCAGGACGCGCAGACTGGACAGGTCGCTGGTTTCCCATTCCCGTGCCTGTGCCCACAACTGTGCCAGCGGCGGCACCAGGGCCAGATGGGTGACCCGCTCGCGTGCGATCAGCGGCATGGCCACATCGCAACTGGCGGTGGCCGAAAGCACGACCGTGCCGCCGCAGGCCAGCGTTCCGAACACGCCCGGGCACGCCAGGGTGAAATTGTGGGCGGCCGGCAGCACGGCCAGGTACACGCTGTCGCTGCCCAGCGCGCACAGCGCTGCCGAGGCGGTGAAATTGTAGAAATAGTCGGCGTGGGTGCGCGGAATCAGTTTCGGCGTACCGGTCGTGCCGCCGGACAGCAGCAGCACGGCCACCTCGCCGGGCGCCGGGGCCGGCCAGCGCGCCGGTTCGCCATCGACGTCGTCGAGCGCCCGGAAGGATGACGGGCCCTGGCCGGGATCGCCATCGACAATCACCTGCAGCGCCGGGCGGGTGGCCGCGATGCTGGCTGCCAGCGGACGATAGTCGAAGCCGTGTGCCGTTGCGGGAATGAAATAGGCCGTCGGCTCGGCGAGGCGGCACAGTGCCTCGATCTCGCGCGAGCGCTGGGTCGGCATTGCCAGTACCGGGATGACGCCAAGGCGGAACAGGGCCAGGCAGACCGACACGAAGCCGATGCCGTTCGGCAGTTGCAGCATTGCGCGGTCGCCACGGCGCAGGCCGAGCCGGTGCAGGCCGGCCGCCAGTCGTTCAACCCGGTGGTCGAGCCCGGCGAAGGACAGGCGCTGCTCACCGTCGACCAGCGCCGTATGGTCGCCATAGCGGCGGGCCCAGAGCGGCAGGCATTCGCCCAGTGGCGGGGGCGGGGCGTCTGGAACCGGGTAGCGTGTTTTTTCCATGGGATCACCTGTCTGGATAAAAGGTTAGGGATTCAAAGTGATGCATGACCTGGCCGAGAAAGGCGCGCGGTCGCTGCGTCACATGGAAGTGGTTACCGGCCACGGTCACCGGTGGCCCGGCATGGCGCAGCCACGCCTGCCATGCCTGCACCTCGTCGCGGCTGGCTTCGCGGTCATGGCTGCCATGCAGCAGCAGCGACGGGGTGTGCACAGCCGGCGACGGCGGGGCCGGAGCATGGCGATAGCGCTCGGTGGCGCGAAAATCGGCGCGCAGCAAGGGCAGGAACAGGGCACGCAGTGCCGGGGTGGAGAGCAGTTCCGCGCCGCAGCCACCCATTTCGACCAGCTGTTCGACAAACGCCTGATCGCCGAGGTGGCTGAGTTGCCGCCTGCCCCCGAGATGCGGGGCGTGGCAGCCTGACAACACCAGGCCGGCCGGCGGCGTACCGTTCTGCTCCAGCCGGGCGCAGGTCTCGAAAGCGACCTGGGCGCCCATGCTGTGTCCGGCCAGCAGCAGCGGCCGTGGGTCTGGCAGGGTGCGGATGGCGTCGGCGAGCTGATCGGCCAGCTGGTCGATATGCTCCGCGCAGGGCTCGCCCATGCGGTGGTCACGCCCCGGATAGGTGACCAGCGTGACGTCCAGCCCCAGATCGTCGAGCGGGTGCCAGTCGCGAAAGGCGCCGCGGCTGGCGCCGGCAAACGGGCACATCAGCAGATGCAGGGCAGCAGGCTCGCAGGCGGTGACCAGCGGGCGCAGCAGGGCAGAAGGTGCCGTCATGCCATGGCGCCTTCACCGGGCGGGGCAAGCAGGGCCTGGTCATCGATCGCCCGGGGCGCCGGCAGGTTGCATTCGCGGGCCGGGCCGGCGCAGCGCAGGGCCTGGCGCCACAGGCGGGCCAGCGCCAGCTGATGGGCGGCATCGAGGCCGGCCGGCAGCGCCTCGCCGTCAAGATGCCGGCGCAGTGCCTGCAGCAGGGTACCGACACCGGCCGGACCGTCGATTTCGAACGCCTGGCGCCAGTCTGCCGGTGCCGGATGCAGGATCAGGGTGGACGGGCGGGCAAGATGGGCGCCGTCCGGGCCGGCGGCGGCGTGGTAGAGACTGTGGCTGGCCTCGCGATGTTGCGGATCGTGCAGCGCCGGGGTCCACAGCACCGGCCCGTGGCTGGCTTCCAGCGACAGGTAGCCGGCCGGCCAGCCCAGCATGAGCTGATGCATGACCAGGCTGTGCAGGTCGGGATCATCGGGGTCCAGATAGGATTGCAGCCTCAGGGTGGCCGTGCCGCCGGCCAGGCGCAGGCGCAGGGTATGGAAGGCCGGGTCGTCGCCGTCAGGCAGGCGCTCGACCGTGGCGGTGTCGGTGCCGCTCGCCAGCAGCAGCAGGTCCAGCGACGAATACAGCAGCTGCCGGCTGGTGACGAGATGCGCGAAGCGGGGGGCTTCGCCGTCGAGCAGCCGGCGCACGCGCTGCGCACGGTCGATCCAGCAGCGGCCGGCCGGGGTGTGCGGATAGAAACTGTTGACCCAGTAGCCCAGGCGGCGCTGTGCTGCCAGCGCCTGCAGCGGGGCGATGTCGTCCGGGTGCAGCGGATGCTCCTGCAGCACATGCATGCCGCGTTGCAGGAAGGTTCTGGCCAGGGCGCTGCCGGCACCGCCGGCCACGGTGGATCGCACCACCACGCAGACCATGTCGATATCGTCCGGTACCTGTTCCGGCGCGGTATACAGCGGAATGCCGAAAGCGTGCGCCAGTTGCCGGGCCCGGGCGCTGCCGGTGGCCAGCAGCCCGGCCAGCTCCAGCCCGGGCTGCGGCTCGATAAAGGCATTCAGGTACAGTTCGCCGAACTTGGCGCCGGCAACGAGTACCCGCCGGTTCCGGGTGGTCGGGGTGCTCATGCGGTCTCCCTGATTTCGTGGTGCTGCCGCCACTGCCCGAACAGTGTGGCGACCTGTTGTGCCAGCCGGTCGTCCATCACCAGTTGCCAGTGATCGCCGTCCAGCGTGTGGCGCTCGGCCCCGGCCGCCCAGTCCTGCCAGTCGTGCCCGGCGGGTTGCCACGCGGCCGGGCGGTCGGCCGCGCTCAGCCACAGGCACGGGATCGGCAGCGGCGCCGGCCGCGGGTGGCGGACCAGCAGCGCCAGCAGGTGTTCGATGCGCTGCAGCCACTCGTGCGTCTGCGCCGGGTCCGGTGCGGCGGGCAGCAGGCCGGCCGCCGTGGCGTTGTGCAGGAAGCAGGCGAGCTGCTGTCCGGGGTCCCGCTGCGCCAGGTCATCGGGCAGCGACACCGCGATGCGCCCCTGCGCCAGCAGGCGCAGCAGGGCCGTGCGATCCGGGCAGCGGAAATCCTCGCGGCAGACCGGGTCGAGCAGGACCAGCGATACCGTTTCTCCCTGTTCGTGCAGCAGGCGCGCTGCCTCGGCGGCCACGAAGGTGCCGTAGGACCAGCCGAGCAGCGCATACGGGCCGTGCGCCTGCTGGCGGCGTATCGCGGCGACATGGTGTGCGGCCAGTGCCGTCAGCGTGTCCGTGCGCGGCGCGTCTGTCGCCTGCAGGCCGAACACCTGCCGGTCCAGCCGCCTGGCCAGTGGCAGGTAGGCGCCGACTTCGCCATCCGAGGCATGGAACATGAACAGCGACCCGGCATGGCGTCCCGATGCCAGCAGCAACGGCATGTCGCCGCTGCCGCTGGCCGGCAGTGGCTGCAGCGTGGCGCAGAAGTCGGCCAGCAGCGGATGTGCAAACAGGTTTTGCAGGCTGGCGCCGTGCACCCCGTCGAGATGGAGTCGCGCGACCATGCGGGTGGCGATCAGGCTGTCACCGCCGCACAGGAAGAAATCGCTGTCGCGGCAGATGTCCTGCGACAGCAGGCTTTGCCAGGCCGCGATAACCTGCGCCTCCAGTGCCGGCTGCGCCACGGCCGTGGCCCGGCCCGGCCCGGGGGCGGCCACCTCCGTCGCTTCGCCCTGCGGCAGTTGTTCGCACTGGCGCAGTTGCAGTGCGGGCAGGCTGATGCCGGGCTGAGCGCGCAGCCAGCGCTCGACCTGGCGCGTGTCCAGCCGGGCGACGTGTTCGGCCCGGGCCAGCACCAGATGCTGGCGCATCGGCGAGCGTTCCTGCTCGGGCCAGTTCAGTTTCAGGGCAAAGCCGGCCTCGGTCAGGGCATCGCGCCACTGCGGCAGGTCGAGCATCGGCTTGTCGTCGTCGACGCGGAAATCCTGGTAGCCGTTGAGACTTTCGATAAAACCGATGCTGGCCATCTGCAGCACGCTGTCGCGTTCGGTTGCCTCGATCAGCAGCAGCCAGCCACCGGGTTTCAGCAGGCGTCCGAGGCGACGCAGCGAATGCACGACATGGCTGGCATCGTGCAGGACGTTGACGGCGACGATCAGGTCATAGCCGTCGTCGGCATGGGCGTCGTAATCGACCGGCCGGTTGATGTCGAACAGCGCGTAGCCGACTTCGGGCCGGTCGGCAAAGGCCTGTCTGGCACTGTCCAGAAACAGGGTCGAGACATCGGTGAAGCGATAGCTGTGCAGGCGGCCGGCCAGCGCCGGCAGCAGGTGACGGGTGGTCGCCGCCGTGCCGGCGCCGACTTCCAGCACCCGCAGATCGTCGCGTTCGCCGGCCAGTGCCGCCGCGAGTTGCGTCGCGCTCCGGTTCAGGCAGTCGCTGACCGGATTGTCGCTGTACAGGCAGCGTGCGATCTTGTCGTCATCGTCGAACAGCAGGGCCAGCGGCGACTGTGTGCCCGTGAGCAGCGCATCGTGCCGGGCGATGCAGGTTTCCAGATAGCGGCCCAGTGTGCGACTCCAGCCGGCCTGCGGCAGCGGGGCGACCCCGGACTGCGGCTGCAGCGGGCGCAGGCAGATGAAAGTGTCGCCCTCGCGCCGCAGGTCACCGTGCGCGCACAGCATGGCCAGCCACTGCCGCAGCAGCCGGCCATATTGCGGCAGTGCCTGCAGGCGGGCGTGGACTTCCGCCACGTCATGGGCCTGGCCGGCCTGGCTGAACAGACCGTGACGGTGCAGTGTGCCGGTGATGCCGGTGCGGGCGCGGGCTTCCAGCCAGGTCCAGGTGGCATCCACTTCTGCCGACTGTGCCGGGTCCAGCGTTGGCAGCAGCAGCGGCGTCAGGGGCGAGAAGGCCGGGGTGATGAGCGGTACGCTGTCGTCCGCGACCAGATCCAGCATGATGGCGCGGCCGTCGGCAGCGGGTCTGGCCGCTGCCCGGGCAATGCCGGGGCAGCGGCACAGCAGGTCTTCCAGCGTGCGCAGGTCGGGGCTGTCGGCATCCCGTTCGCTCAGCGGCCAGCGCTGGCGGGGGAAGTCATCCAGACTGCCATCCTCGTGCTGGCGCACGAGTCCTGTCCGGGTCATGCGTGCCGGCTCGGCGACCAGACCGCGCAGCAGGGCGCAATAGTCGTCGAACATGGCCGCGGCCGTGCCGTCTGCCAGAACGTCATCCATGCAGTACCAGCTGAAAACCAGTTCGCCGTTGATCTCCATGACCTGGTGATCGAGCCAGACCTGCGGCGTCTGGGTAAAGACGTGGACCGGATCGCCGAGCAGGCCGGTCATGGCCTGGTCGATGCTCTGACCGTCCAGCGACATGCCGAGCATGCTGGTGAACACGACCGGCATCAGTGGCTGCCGGTTTTGCGCCCGGCCCCGGCCCAGCTCGCGCATCAGTTCCACACCATTGACCTGGCTGTGCGCCAGGTGCTGCCACAAGCGCTGCTGCGTCTGGCGGATGCTGTCCTGCAGCGGAGACGCATGGGCCAGATCGAAGTCGATCAGCAGCACCGAGGTGAAATCGCCGATCAGGCCGGGAACCTGCGGGTGGTCCGGGCGGCGGTTGAAGAAGGTCAGATTGAGGGTAAAGCGCGGGTGCCGGCTCCAGCGCTCCAGCGTATGGGCGAACAGGGTCAGCAGCGCGGCCGACGGCGTGACACCCCAGGCCTGCCACTCTGTTTTCAGCCGCTGCCAGTCCGCCTGCGGCAGACGGGCCTGGCAAGGGGTAAAGGTCGGCGGCATGCCGCTGCGCACCCTGCATGCCGGCAGCCGCGGCGCCGGCGGCAGCTGTGGCAGCAGGTCCTGCCAGTAGCGCCATGAAGCGCGCCAGGCCGGTTGCCCGCGTCGTGCCTGCTCCGCCAGCACGTAGTCTCGGAAACCCAGTTCGAGCGGCGGCAGGATGTCACCGTGATAGGCATGGGCCAGATCGTCCATCATGACCTTGAAGCTCTGCACGTCGAACAGCAGCAGGTCCAGGTTCATGTGCAGGCGGTAGCGGCGGTCGTCGATCTCGCTGATGACCAGCTCGAACAGCGGCCAGCGGTCGGCCGGCAGCACGCGGCTGGACAGTGCGTCCCGGGTTTCGGCCAGTGCCGTTTCCTGCTGTGCCGGGGTCAGCGCGCGCAGATCGTGGCGTTGCGGCCGATAGTCCGGCACCCGGGGCAGAATGCGCTGGCGGCCATCGGCATCGATCACCATGCGCAGCATGTCATGGCGCTGAATCAGACTGTTCCAGGCGCGCTCGAAGCGCGGCAGTTCGAAGCGCTCGTGCTGCAGGTCCCACTCGAACACCACATGGCAGGCCACCCCGCCATAGTCGATCAGGTCGGTGCGCCCCAGCCAGTACGCATGCTGGATCGGGGTCAGCGGGAAGGGATCGAAGCGACGGGCCGCATCGTGAACCAGCGGGGCGGTCGCGGCCAGGTCTGCCTGCGGGGCCGAGGCAGCGATCAGGCGCGCCAGCCCGGCCAGCGTCAGTTCGCGATAGGCGCTGCCGGCATCGAGGCGGATGCCGAACTGGCGCTGGACTGCGCTGCCCAGCTCAAGGAACAGCAGCGAGTCGAGACCCAGTTGCAGCAGATCGCGTTGCGGCGTCAGCTGCGCCGGATCATCGAGACGCAGCTGGGCTGCAACATGGGCGCCGAGCCAGCGGATCAGGGCATCGGTGTCATGCGGATCGCAGCCGGCTGGCGGGGGGAGGCTGGCCGATGCGCTGGCCGGGGGCAGAGGCCGGGATACGGCCGTCGTGGCGATGCCCAGCCATTCACGCCGGACCGGATCGAGTCGTTGCGGCACGACCCGCATCGCCAGCCGGTAGGGCGCTCCGCGCATTACCGCCTGTTCCAGGTGCCACAGGCCCTCGGCCGTACCGAGGGCGCCCATGCCGTCGGTGGCGAGCCGGTCCAGCAGGGCGGCATCGGCGGCATGACCCACGTCGGCCCAGGCGCCCCAGGCCATGGAAATGACGGTCAGGGCACTGCCGGCAGGAGCGGACTGCGCCAGTCCGTCCAGATAGGCGCTGGCCAGGGCATGCGCGCCCTGGCCAGCCGCGCCCAGCGCGGCGGCAGCGGAGGAATAGAGCAGCAGATAGCGTCCCTGATGCGCAAGCAGCCAGTCGTGCAACTGGTGTGCGGCTTCCGCTTTGAGTGCCAGTACCGGTGCCAGTCGTTCGGGGGTGAGCAGGGCCAGCGGCACATCGTCGAGCCGGCCGGCGGCGTGAATGACCCCGTCGATGCCGCCATCGGCCTGCAGCTCGTGCAGTGCGGCGGCCAGTTGCATCGGGTCCGCCACATCGCAGCGCAACCAGCGCAATTGGCAGGCATGGTGGCTGCTGACGGCATGGCGGAAATCGGGCCAGTCAGAGGCAGCGTGTGGCGCCAGCAGGGCAATGCGCGTTGCGCCCTGCCGTGCCAGCCATTCGACGCTGATCCGGCCCAGCCCGCCGAAGGCGCCCGTGACCAGATGCCAGCCCTCGCTGCACAGGCTGCCGGCCGGCAGGGCCGGCGCCATATGCGTCTGCAGCGCCAGGCGGGGCTGCAGTGCCTGCCCGTCGCGCATGGCGATCCAGCATGAGCCGGCTGCCGCGCCCACGGCGGCCGGCAGCGCCGCCCAGTCTGCGTCGAGGGCAAGGTCGATTGCCACGATCTGCCGTCCGGGCTGCTCGATCGCCGCCACGCGCAGCAGGCCCCATGCCGCACGGTGTGCCGGCTGGACCCGGTCGCCATCGCGGAGTGCCCAGGCGGCCCGGGTGATCACGAACAGCGGACGGCGCGCCGGATCGGCCAGCGCTTCCAGCAACGGACCGGTCATGTCCCGCGTTGACGGCGATGCCGGGTCCAGCGGCAGCAGGATTCGCGCCGCCTGCGACGAAAAGGTGAACCCGGCCTGTTGCAGCGCGTCAGTCATCGCCGCGCAGGCGTCTGGCAGCGAAAAGTCGCCGTGATCGGGGACCGGGGCCAGCCCGGACGGGACCCACTGCCAGTCGTAATGCGTGTCCGGCGCCGGTTGCGGGCCCGGCAGCCCGGGCTGCGGCGCGGTACCGGTCAGGGAACGCCAGCATCCGGCCGCGTCGCAGCCCTCGATTTCAAGCCGGGCCTGGCCAAAGGCCGCCCCCTGCCAGTGCAGCCGTACCTGCGACAGCCAGTCCGGCGCGCTGGCCGGCATGTCCGCCGGCATGCCGGGCCGGCCATCGCCATGGCGGTGTGACAGCACATCGCTGACCTGGCGCAGCCGTTCCTGCCAGGCATCATGCTGGCCGGCGCAGTCGGACCAGTCCGCCAGATAGCAGCCGTCGCGGGTCAGTGCCTGGCCGAGCCGCGCATCCGGGTCGCTGTCGCCCGGCGCGGCCAGTCTGGCAGACATGCCGCCGGCGACACGGGCCAGCAGGATGTGTTCGCTGATCTGCGCGGTCGGGCTGCCGTCGTCCGGCAGCCAGTCGGTCCGGGCAAAGCCGGCCGCGCTGCACTGTGCCGCCCAGTGTGCCGTGGACAGGAACAGGCCGCCCCCGCGGGCATCCTGGTCATGCAGTGGCAGGACCAGCGGGCCGAACACGAAATCGAACAGCCGCATCGGCCGGGTGATTTCGCGCATCAGCAGGCGGCCGCCGGCTTTCAGCAGCGGGCGCAGGTTCGCCAGGGTGCGGCCGACGTGCTGGGTGGCGTGGATGACATTGGCGGCGACGATCAGATCGTAGTCGCCGGCAGCGAAGCCCTGGGCGCCGGCGTCCTGCTGCAGATCGAAGCGGCGATAGTCGATAAAGGCATGGTCGCTGAATTTCTGCCCGGCGCGGCGCAGGAAGATCGGCGAGATATCGGTAAAGTCATAATGCAGTGCGGGCTGCCCGGCCAGTTCCGGCAGCAGCCAGGCCGTGGTGCCACCGGTGCCGCCGCCGACCTCCAGTATCCGGAACGGCTGCGGCGGCCGGCGGTCGGCCTGCCGTTCCCGCATCAGGCCGGTCACCACGCCAGCGGCAATCTGGTTGAAGTAGCGGCCGAAGCTGAATTCCTGATACAGCACCTCGACGCCGCTCGATGCGCCGTCGGGGAAAATCACCGCCACCGGTTCGAGCTGACCACTCATCATCGCGTACAGGCTGTCGCCCGCCCGGGCCAGGGTGTCGGCAATGACATCCAGTCCTTCGCAGTAGCTGCGCAGTTCCAGCAGCAGCGTGTCACGCCGGGCGTGGGGAACCGGTTGCGCCGGCAGGTAGCACTCGCCGTCACGGCGGTAATAGCCATCCTCGACGCAGGCATCGAGCAGGCGGACCAGCAACTGCCGGTGGCGGGGCAGCAGCCGTCCGCTGCGCAGGATGCCGGTGGCGGACACCCCGTGCGCAAAGGCGTCGCCGACGCAGCGCTGCACCAGGGTATCGACGTAGATGGCATGCAGCAGGGTCACGCCGTCATACAGCGCCTGCAGCCGTGGCAGATCCAGGCTGGCGGCGGCGTGAGTGGCGACGCGGCGGCCGGCGGCGAGGGCCGCGTCGTCGGCCGTGCCGGGTCCGGTTTCCACCGGTTCGGCTTCGCGCCAGTAGCGCGTGCGGTCGAACGGATAGCAGGGGGCATGCACCTTGCGGCCTCCCGTGGCCAGCAGGGTCTGCCATGGCAGACCGACCCCGGCGGCATACAGCTGCCGCAGCGCCAGTCCGCTCAGGGCCGGTGCCGGTTGCTGCCGCCGTGCGCTGGCGATCCAGTGGGCGCGATCCGCAGCTTCGCGCCGGCCGATCCCGGTCAGCGATGCATCGGGCCCGAGTTCCAGGCACACGCCGACGCCGTGGTCCAGTGCGCAGCGCACTGCCTGGTCATGGCGCACCGGCTCGCGCAGATGCCGGCGCCAGTAATCCGCTTCATTCAGCCGGTCGGCATCCACCACCGTGCCGAGCAGGGTGGAGATCAGCGGCAGTCGGCCGGGCGCAGCGTGGAGCGGGGCGGTCGCGTGCTGGTAGGCATCCAGGATCGGGTCGAGCAGGGCCGAGTGGGCCGCGCCGGCCACGCTCAGCCGCTGATGGCGGATCTCCCGCGTGTCGAGGACAGCGGCCAGCGCGTCGATGGCATCGCGCAGACCGGAGAACACCAGATGGCGCGGGCCATTGCACACGGCCAGATCCAGCCCCAGTTCCCCGGCCAGCGGCAGCAGTGTCGCCTCGTCGGCGAACACGGCCAGCATGGCCCCGCCGGCACATTGCTGCATCAGGGCGCCGCGGCGCTGCACCAGCGGCATGATCTGCTCGATGCTGTAGTGACCGGCGACTACCGCTGCCGCATATTCGCCCACCGAGTGACCGAGCACCATGTCCGGTTCGAGACCCAGCGCCTGCCAGTGGGCGGCCATGGCCAGCCCGAAGGCGACGATGGCCGGCTGGGCGTAGTCCATGCGTTCCAGCAGGGCGTCGTGCTGGCCGGACATGACTTCGCGCAAGGGCGGATCGAGCGGCACATCGCAGGCGGCAAGGCAGCGTTCGAGGCAGGCGGCAAAGGCGGGCGAGCCCTCGGCCATGGCCCTGCCCATGCCGGGCCAGTGCGATCCCTGGCCGGTGAACAGCCAGAGCTGCCTGCCGGCGACGCCGTGACCGGTCTGCAGCAGGATGTCGCTCTCGCCGGCGGCATGGGCGTCCAGCGCGGCAGCGGTTTCCTCGCCCAGCGGCACGGCCAGCCGGAAAGCCAGGTCCAGTTGTCGCCCGTGCAGCGCGGTATGTGCCAGGTCGCCGGGCGGGGTGTGGCGCATGGCTGCGGCATGGGCGGCAGCCAGTCGTCGCAGGGCGCCGTCGCTGGCCGCACTCAGCAGCAGCGTGCCCTGGCCGCTGGGTGTGTCGTCACACGCAGCGTTGGCGCGCAGTGCCTCGGGGAGGGCGGCCACGATCATGTGGCAGTTGGTGCCGCCGATGCCGAACGAGGACACGCCGGCCAGACGTTCGGCACCGGTCCATGGCGTGGCGGCGGATGGCACATGGAACGGACTGGTTTCCAGGGCCAGTGCCGGGTTGGCCTGGCGGAAATGCAGGCTGGGCGGAATCATCCCGCGTTCCACCGCCAGTACCACCTTGATCAGGCTGGCAATGCCGGCCGCCGTGTCCAGGTGGCCGAGGTTGCCCTTGACCGAGCCCAGCGCGCAGCGCGGGCCGCCATGGCGACCGGCAAAGGCACCGCGCAGCGCTTCCAGTTCGACCGGATCGCCGAGCGGGGTTGCGGTGCCGTGCGCCTCGATCAGACCGATCTGCATGCAGTCGACCCGGGCGAGCATCAGGGCTTCGCGGATCACCTCGCGCTGGCCGGCCACCGACGGCGCGGTATAGCCGACCTTGCGGTTGCCGTCGTTGTTGACTGCGCTGCCGCGCAGCACGGCCATGACCGGATCGCCGTCGCGCAGCGCGTCGCCCAGCCGGCGCAGGGTCACCACACCGACGCCATTGCCGGGGAAGGTGCCCTGTGCCCCGGCATCGAAAGGCCGGCAGTGACCGTCCGGCGAGAAAATCATGCCCGGCTGGTGGAGATAACCGGCCTGCTGCGGAAAGGAGAGTGCCACGCCGCCGGCGATGGCCATGTCGCATTCGCCGGCGCGCAGGCTTTCGCAGGCCAGATGTACGGCGACCAGCGAGCTGGAGCAGGCGGTCTGCACCGACAGCGCCGGGCCGCCGAGATTCAGCTTGTAGGCGACGCGGGTGGCGAGGTAATCCTTGTCGTTGCCCATCAGCGACTGCAGCCCCCTGACCTGTGCCACCTCGGCAATGCGCAGCGGTTCGCGGCCCGGATAGGTACTGACCCGTGCCGAGCCGAACACGCCGGTCTTGTGCGGCACGTCCCGTGGTGCGTAGCCGGCGTGTTCCAGTGCATGCCAGGCGGTTTGCAGGAACAGCCGCTGCTGCGGGTCCATCGACTCGGCCTCCTGCCGCGAGTACGAGAACAGCGCGGCATCGAAGGCATCGGCCTCGTCGAGCACGGTGCCGACATTGACGAAATCCGGCGCGTCGACGGTGGCGGCATCCAGCCCGGCATCCAGCAGCGCCTGGCGCGAAAAGCGGCGGCTGCACTCGCGCCCGTCGAGCAGGTTCTGCCAGAAAGCCTCGCTGTCGGCCGCCTCCGGGAAGCGGCAGGCGAGGCCGATGACGGCAACCGGTTCGCTGTCCGGGTAGTACTGCTCCAGCAGGGTCTCGATATCAGGGGCCGGGCAGGGGACGGAAAGGGCGTTAGCCATGTTGGGCATCCTGAAGGGGAGGAGTGGCGGAAGTGGTGCGGCGAAGCCGGCGGCACAGCCGGCTGGCCGGCCACAGGCTGAGAAGGGCCAGCGCGGCGAGCAGGGCCAGAACCGGGCGATAGCCGGTGTCGTGGGCCAGACGCAGCGAGGCCATCGAGGCAAGCATGGCGACGGCCATGTCGGTGGACTGGAACAGGGCGTAGTCCGACGCGGGCTGGTGCGGACGCACCAGTCCCATCAGCGCGTTGTACAGGGTGACGAAACCGATGGCGGCGGCGACATTGACCAGCCCGAACAGCAGCAGCCAGGCCGATGGCCTGAAGTGCGGATAGCCGAGGGCGAGCAGGGTGGCCAGCGCGGCATGCAGCACCATCACCGGCAGCAGACTGCGCCAGGCGCCAATGCGCCGGGCCAGCAGCCCGCCGAGCAGGATGCCAAGGCCACTGGCCAGCGTGCTGTACAGGGTGATGACTTCACCCAGCTCGGTCAGGCTCAGTCCCTGGTCGACCAGCAGCACGGTCTGCAGGCCCAGCAGGCCGCGCATCGCCAGGTAGTAGATCGCCGTCAGCGCCAGTGCCGGCCACAATGCGCGCAGGCTGTGCAGGTCGAGCCTGGCCGGTCGCTGGCCGGCCATCGGCCGGGTCGGGCGCCGCAGCAGCAGGGGCGGCACCAGCAGCAGCAGCGACAGCGCTGCCATGGCGAAGAAACCACGCTGCCAGCCGGCGTGCTGGGTGATGGCCAGAAAGGCAAAGGCACCGAACGGGATGCCCAGATAGCTGCCGCCAACCTGGGCGGCATTGGCGAACGGCCGGCTGCGGTCATCGGTGGTGCAGATGGTGATGCCGTTGGCGTAGATGCCATGGCTGGCCGACAGCAGGGTCAGCAGCGTCAGCGCCAGCACGATCGTGACCACCGAGTGGTCCGGCAGCAGCAGGCCGATGGTCGCCAGCAGCGCGGCCATGCCCAGCTGCAGCAGGACCAGACTGCCCTGATAGCGGTTGCCGAGCAGCGACAGCGCGTGGCGTTCGCACCATGGCGCCCACAGGAATTTGCCGACCCACGGCAGCAGGGTCAGCGACAGCCAGCTGAGCTGGGCCAGATCCAGGCCGGCATGGCGGAAATAGCCGACCACGCCCTGCAGGACCAGGGCGGTGACCATGCCCTGGTGCAGGTAGTAGCACCAGTAGGGAAGATAGCGTGTCATCGGGGGGGCTCCTGCCGGCGCTGGCGGCGCGGCAAGCGCCGCTGCGGTTCCGTGCCGGTGGACGGTGGCTGGCCGCCGAGACGGGCCGCCAGCGCCTGCGGGGACGGATGGGCGAACAGGTCTGTGACCTGCAACTGGCCATGGCCGGCCTGTTGCAGCCGGACATGCAGTTGCACCAGCTTCAGCGAGGTCGCACCGGCATCGAAGAAATTCTGCCGTGGCAAGATCGGCTGGCCGACCACCTGCCGGAAATGGGCGCACAGCTGGGCCACGCGTGCCGCGTCGTCGACCGACGGGGCGGCCGGCAGCCGGTCGACCACTGCCACAGGGGCCGGGCCGGCCGGCAGCAGCGGCGTTGCGCGCGGCAGCAGCGTGTCCAGCGCCAGCTGCCAGGCGTCGTCGTCGACTGCCAGCCGGCGCAGCAGGGCGCCGTATTGCTGGAACATGGTGCGCAACTGTGCCGGCTCGAACAGCGCCTCCACCGCATCCCAGTTGAAGCGGAGCTCGCCTTCGGATTCATAGACCTGGTGATCCAGCCAGACCTGTGGCGTCTGCGAAATGCCCCGGCGCGGCGTCAGCCACGACGCATGGGCGAGAAAACGGCCATGGTCGAAGCCGAGCGCGCTGGTGAATACCACCGGCATGGCGACGGCGGCCCGGCCCTGTCGCTGCGCCAGTTCGCGCATCAGTTGCAGTGCGGAGACCTCGCGATGCGCCAGGTCCTGCCACAACTGGCGCTGCAGACCCTGTGCGCTGTCCAGCCAGTTGCCGGCCGGCTGCCAGGCGAGCAGCAGCAGCGAGGTGAAATCGCCGAGCAGGTGTTCGATCTGCGCATGCACCGGCTGGCGATCGAACAGGGTCAGGTTCAGGCACAGCGCGCGTTGCGCGCTCCAGGCCGACAGGACGGCGGCGTAGGCGGCCAGCAGCAGTGCCGACGGCGTCAGCCGGGCCGCGCTGGCGCGTGCTTTCAGTGCCTGCCAGTCGGCGGCCGGCAAGTGGTCGGACAGGCGGACGAAGTCCGGGACGCCGATGCTGGCCGGATCGCAGCGCAGCGGCAACTGCGGCGGTGGCGGCAGCCGGTCCAGGCGCTCGCGCCAGTAGGCCAGCGAGGCCTCACTCGCCTGCTGCCCGGCGACGTGGGCCCGGTAGTCGCGGAAACCGATTTCCAGCGGTGGCAGGGTGCAGGCCGGTTGCAGATAGCACTGTTCCAGCTCCGCCAGCAGGATCTGCATGCTCAGGCCGTCGAGCAGCAGATTGTCCAGGCACAGATAGAGCCGGAAATGACCGTGTGCGTCTTCTGCCGCCTGCAGATCGAACACCGGCCAGCGGCCAGGGTCGAGTACCTGACGCGACAGGCGCCGGTACAGATCGTCGGCATCGTCGAGACGGGCAAAGCGGTGGCGCGGCAGTACGAACGGCGGCACCGTGGGCAGCACTTGCAGCTGGTCGTTGCGCACCACGGCGCGCAGCATGTCATGGCGCTGGATCAGCCGGTTCCAGGCCGTCTCGAAACGGCCGACATCCAGCTTGCCGGCGTCGAACTCGACAAAGAACTGCGATCCCACGCCACCGAGGGCAAACCCCGGCTGGCGGCCGACCAGATAAGCCTGCTGCACGTCGGTCAGGGCGAACGGCAGGTGGCGCGATGCCGGGTCGGGACGCAGCGCCGTGGCGGCCGGCGGCGGCCGATGCTGCAGCGTGGCGGCGAAGGCGGCCAGCGTCGGGGCCGCGAACAGGTCGCCCAGTGTCGCCTCGTAACCGGCCCGTTCCAGTTCGCCGATCAGGCGTGTGGCCAGCAGGCTGTCGCCGCCAAGCTGGAAGAAGTCGCTGTGACGCTGCAGGTCGGGGACGGCCAGCAGCGTCTGCCAGATTGCGGCCAGCGTCAGTTCGGTCGCACTGCCGGGGGCGTCCTGTCCGGCCGGGCGCGCCGCCGGCGGAGTGCAGCGGGCGATCAGCGCCTGATGATCGATCTTGCCGTTCGCGGTCAGCGGAAAGGCATCAAGGAAATACAGCCGCTGCGGCAGCATGTAGGCCGGCAGTTGCGCCGCCAGTGCTGCGCTCAGCTTGCGCGGGTCCGGCCGTGACAGTGCCGCTGGCGCGCGCAGGACAAAGCGCTGCAGTTCGTCCACCCGGTCTGCGCGTTCGCCGTGCAGGCCCCGGGCCTGGAAGTGTGCCTGCCAGGCGGCGGCGTCCATCAGGCTGGCGGCGGCGGGAAGGCCGTCCGTCGCCAGCAGATCGGCACTGACCAGAGCCAGGGCCGACGGGGCGTGTCGTTCCAGCACCAGCAGCAGGGCACCCGGTGCGGCCAGCCCGGCCAGTTGCGTCAGCCCGTCGGCCCCGAGCCGGTGCAGGGCGTTGTTCGCCCAGACCACATCGGCGGTGTGGGCCAGCGCTGCCAGTTCGGCGGCGCTGGCGTGACGGGCGCTGGCATGCGGGTATGCGGCCAGACCGGCGCTGGCACCCCGTACCCGGTCCCGGGAGTCGTCGAGTGCGATATAGCTCAGCTGGCCGGCATCCAGCCGTTGCAGCAGCAGGTGCCCGCCCAGAGCGCTGCGTGCGCCGATCTCGATCAGCCGCAGCGGGCGGCGCAGGGTCTGCGCCAGCCCGGCCAGCACACCGGCGAAGGCCACGATGGCGCGCCGTGTGCCGGCGCTGTCCAGCAACCGCCGTTCGGGTGCCCAGAACAGATGGTCGAGCAGGGTGTGGGCCGGCTGCCGCCCGTGCAGGATGTCGGCCAGCGTGGCGTGGTGGTCGCCCAGGGCGTCGGCCATGGCCTGCAGCGGGCTGCCGGCTGGCTGCCAGCCCGCTGCGTCATGGCGTGGTCCGCGCCGGCAGGCGTGGCCATCGCGGACCAGCCGGCCGTCGGCGCACAGCAGTTCCAGCCAGCGGCTGAACAGTCCGTACCAGGCGGCGCTGGCGCCGTAGTGCATCGCGACCAGCCCGGGATCGAGCGGGGTGCGGAAATCCACGCCGTGGCGCTGCAGATGGTCGTGCAGGAAATCGGCCACCAGACGGCGGATGGCATCCTCACCGGGGTTGGCCGGATCGTCGGCCAGTGGCGTGAACAGACTGCCGTAGTCGCCGGGCAGCGCCGGGTCGGCCTCCCGCCGGCTGCACAGTGACGGGCCGGCGCCGACCACGAATGCGGCCAGTGATTTTTCACGCTCGCCAAGGGTGAGCGCAATGCCTGCCCGTACGCCATCGAGGCGGTTCAGCACCGCATCGATTTCGCCGAGTTCGATGCGATGGCCACCGATTTTCACCTGCCTGTCGCGCCGGCCGAGGAATTCCAGCGTGCCGTCGGGCCAGTAGCACCCCAGATCGCCGGTGCGATACCAGCGGTCGTCGCCCTTGCCGACAAACTGCTGCGCCGTGCGCTCGCGGTCATTGAAATAGCCGAGCGCGACGCCGTCGCCGCCGATCCACAACTCGCCCGCCTCCCAGTCCGGGCAGTCGCGCCCGCTGCCGTCGACCACGCGGTAGCGCTGGTTGGGCAGCGGAAAGCCATACGGAATCGAGCGCCAGTGGGGCTGCACCTCGCCCACCTCATGCGCGTTGGACCAGATCGACGCCTCGGTAGCGCCGCCCATGGCGACCAGTTGCCCGTCGGCGCGGAAAGCGCGATAGCGGGCCGGCAGGTCCAGACCGATCCAGTCGCCGGACAGCATCACCAGCCGCAGCCGCGCCGGCGCCTGCCGCGCAAAGCCTTCGCTGTAGGTCAGCAGCATGTCGAACAGTGCCGGAACACTGTTCCAGACACTGATCCGGTGCCGTTCGATCAACCCGCACCAGGCTGACGGATCGCGCCGCTGCCCCTCGTCCACCAGTACCAGAGTGCCGCCGGCGGTCAGCAGGCCGAAAATATCGTAGACCGACAGATCGAAATGCAGGGCCGACAGGGCCAGCAGGCGATCGTCGGGGCCCAGCCGGTAGCGCCGGTTCAGCGCGGCGCAGGTATTGAGTGCGCCGCGGTGGGAAATCACCACCCCCTTGGGCGTGCCGGTGGAGCCGGAGGTGTAGATCACATAGGCGGGGCTGTCCGCTGCCACCGTGACCGGTGCGGGAATCGGGGCATGGCGGATGGCGTCCTGCCAGCACAGCCGGCGGGCCGGGTCCTGCTCCCCGGGACCGGGCGTGCTGTCGTCATCGCGGCTGGCCAGCACCAGGGTGATGCCGGCATCGGCATGAATCTGCCGTCGCCGGGCGGCAGGCTGTTCCAGCGGCACCGGCACATAGACCGCCCCGGCGAGCAGCACGCCCAGTACGGCCACTACCTGTCCCGTCCCCCTTGACTGGCTGATCGCCACCCGGTCACCGGCGCGGATGCCGTGTGCGGCCAGGGCGCCGGCGCAGCGTCGTGCCATGTCGACCAGCTCGTCGTAGCGCAGCGGGTGGTCACGGTGGATGACGGCAATGGCGCCCGGCGCTCGGGCGGCCCGCTCGATCACGCCCTCGTGCAGCAGGCCGGACGGCCGCGGGCCGGCCGTGGCATTGACCCGTGCCCGCTGTTCGCACTGTGCGGCGGGCATCGGATCGGGCAGCGGTTCGTGCCAGGCGCGGGCATCGTTGACCAGGTGACGGACCTGCGCGATATAGGCGTTGAACAGGGTGTCGACCAGACCGGCGGGGAACAGGGCTTCATTGCTGTCCCACTGCAGCCACACCGACGAGCCGTGCTCGAAGGCCAGGTGATCGATCCAGACCTGCGGGGTCTGCGAGATGCCCCAGCCCGGCTCGCCGAGGGCGGCGGCGGTATTGTCGCCATACAGCGGGCGGCCCAGATTGCTGGTGAACACCAGCGGGGCGCCGTGCGGATGGCGCTGTTCCTTTTTCAGCTCGCGCAGCAGCTCGACACCGGACCAGTGCCGGTGTTCGCAGGCATCGGCGAAGGTGTTCTGGTTGGCCTGCGCCAGCGTGTCGAACGCCGCGCCTTCACCCTGCACGTCGAGCAGCAGGATGCTGGTGAAATCGGCCATCAGGCGTTCCACGGCCGGATGCAGGGGCTGGCGATCGAACAGGGTGAGGTTAAGCAGCAGCCGCGACTGTCCGCTCCAGCGCGCCAGTACCGAGGCGAAGCAGGTGGCGAGGGCCAGGGTCGGGGTGACGCCGCAGGCGCCGGCATGCTGTCTGAACGCCTGCCAGTCGGCGTGCGGCAGTTCGGCGCGGCGGCGGCTGATGCGGACCCGGGCCAGTTGCGCGGGCTCCTGTGCCAGCGGCAGGGACGGGGCGGCCGGCAGCGAGGGCAGCTTGTCGCGCCAGTAGCGTTGCGCCTGTTCGCGGGCGGCAGCGGTGTCATGCTGCAACTGGGCCAGATAGCTGCGGAAATCATAATCGGCGTCAAGCGGCGGCAGCGGCTGCCCTGCGACCAGCGCGGCCAGTTCCTCGAACAGCAGGGTAAAGCTGGCCGCGTCGAGCACCAGCAGATCGAGATTGACGTGCAGCCGGTGGCGGCCGTGTGGCAGCAGCGACAGCTGGAAGTCGAAGGTTTCCCCCCGTTCGACCGCCAGCAGCCGGTGGCCGAGTCGTTCGCGCTGTTCGAGCAGGGTGCGCTCGCCTTCATCCTCATCCCGCGTACGCAGATCATGGACGGTCACGCCCTGCCAGACGGGGGCCGTGCACCAGTGTTGCCGGCCATCGGCGCTGAAGGCGACCTGCAGCATCGGGTGGCGGGTCGTCAGTGTCCGGATGGCCCGCTCCAGCGCCCCGGCATCGAGCCCGGCCCCGTCAAACTCCTGGTACAGATGGCAGCCGACGCCTCCCAGCGGCTGCCGGGAGGACCGGCCGACCAGATAGGCGTGCTGCACCGGCGTCAGTGCAAACGGCGCGCCGTCGCGCATGCCCGGCCAGACTGTCGTGACGGGGAGAATGGCCGGCGGCTGGGCACCGCCCTGCAACAGCCGGCTCCAGCCGGCCAGCGTCGGTTCGCGATACAGGTCGCGCAGCGTCAGGTGGTAGCCGCGTGAACGCAGCCGGTTCAGCCACGCCATCAGGTGCATCGAGTCCAGCCCCAGCTGCAGCAGACTGGCCTGGGCGTCGAGCTGTCCGGGTGCCATGCGCAGTTCGCGGGCCAGTTCCTGCCGCAGCGAGTCGCTGTCGACAGAAGAGGGAGGGAGGATCGGGGCCGGCAGGGATGCGCGGGGGTCAGACATGGTATGCCGCCTCTGGTCATGAAGGGGGGGCAGTCGAGCGGGGACGGAGGTCACGGACCATGGGCACGGCAAAATGGTCCACGGGTTTCAGCCGGACAATGTCAGTCGCTGTGGGGGCTGCGGAACCGCTCGAATGCAGAATCTGGAATCGCCTTACGCAATTGGCATGGCGCTGGGTGCTGAATGATAATTATTCCCTGACGGGATTCCACCCGGATCGGGCCTGCCCTGGCCCGTATCGGTCCGCAGGAGAAACGGGCCGCAAGGGCCGTCCGGCTGGCGCAGACGGTCTGCTGTCAGCGCCGTTTCAGTGTTGACGGGTTGACGCCAAATTGCTTCTGAAATGCGGCTGCGAAATGGCTGGCATTGGTGTAGCCAAGATCTGATGCAACCGTCATTACCGGGGTGTCGCGGGCCGACAGCCGCCGGCGGGCTTCATGCATGCGCTCCTGCTGGAACAGCCCGTAGACGCTGTTGTTGAACAGCAGACGAAAGCCGCGCTTCAGCTTGAGGACACTGAGGTCGGCCTCCCTGGCCAGCGCGGCGATGGTGGGTGCCTGACTGAGATCACCCAGCAGGCGGTCCCTTGCGCGCAGCAGGCGCTGGCGATCGACCAGGGTCAGGCTTTGCCCCATCAGCCACAGCGGGCTGCGCCGGGCGCCGTCATCCGCCCCCAGTTCCATGACGTGCAGCGCCCGGCTCAAGCCCTGCGCCGTCGCCCGCATTTCCGCATTGTGGCCGCATGGCGCATAGCAGCGCCCGCTGCCGAGTTCCTGCTTCAGCGAGCGTTCCAGCTCCGGGGCCCAGCTGGCAAACAGGTCCGGCCGGACCGAGACGGTCACGCTCTCGAACGTTGCGGCGTGGCTGGCACGGCCCCGGCAGCCGGGGTTGTAGTTGATGCAGCCGCCGCCTTCGGCCAGCGCGTGCTCAAGCTCGCCGCAGCCGCCATGGAACGAGTAGCTGGAGCTGCCCTGAAGCGCGCACGAGAAGTGGATCCTGTCCCAGTCGTCGTGGACGTTCACGGTCATCGGTTGCCGGAGTTCGCCTTTCCAGACCAGCACGTCGACGCCGTCCTGCAGCGCAATGCGCAGCAGCCGGCAGCCGGTGTCCGGTGTGGCGTGTCCGACCGGCTGCCCGGCCAGCAGGGCCGATATCGAGGTGGAAGGCGGTTGCGGCGATGGCATGCGTGTCCAGCTCCTGTGCGGCATACCGATCCGGGCACAAGTTGGACCGGTCCGGGCGGTAATGCAAATGAGAATCTTTTATTATTCGCGCTCTTTCAATGACAGTCGAGCGGAGTTCGCTCCCGACGGGGATTCCGCCGGAAGGGCCTGCGCCACCCGGCCACAAAAGGAATGAATTGCATGCTGTGCCAAACAGACCGCGGAACAGGGGAGCTGCGCACATTGTGGCGTGTAAATCCACTAGTCATGGCGCTGTCGATGGCCCTGCTGCCGGCCTCCGGGCTTGCCCTGGCCGAGGCCCCGGACATGGTTGCGGTTCCGGTGCAGGCCGGGCGTGACGGGAGCGGCAAACCGGTCGCTCACGACGCCGGAGCGGGCCATGATGTCCCGGTCGAACTGCCGGCCCTGACCGTCACCGCCCGCCAGGGCGTGGAGCGGGCGAAGGACATTCCTTTCGGTCTCAGCGTCATCAGTGGCAGGGAGCTGGAGGTTCGCCATCTGCTGACGCTGGATGACGCCTTGCGCAGCATGCCGGATGTCAATGTCAATTCGAATGGCGGACCCAATTCCGCGAACGTCATGATTCGCGGCGTCGGTTCGCTGAATGCGGTCAGCATGGACGACGGCTCGGTGGCGCTGAATGTCGACGGCGTGACGATGTCGATGCGCAACATGTCGCTCGGCACACTGGACATCGAGCGGGTCGAGGTGCTGAAGGGGCCGCAGGGCACGCTGTTCGGCGGCAACAGCCTGGCCGGGGCCGTCAATGTGACCACCCGCCGGCCGACGCGCGAAATGGAAGGCCATGTCCGGGTCGAATACGGGCAGGAGCGGCAGCATCTCGAGGAGGCGGTCATCAGTGGGCCGCTGTCCGGGCAACTGAGCGGTCGCTTCGCCATCCGCAACACCGGTTCGGACCTGTGGGTCGACAATACGCAGACCGGCCAGCCGCTGAGCAAGCCCGGTGATCTGGCGTTCCGCGGCAGCCTGCTCTGGGACGTGACCGCCGGCACCAGTGCGCTGCTGATCGCCGAGCGGCAGCAGATCAGGCGCAGTCCGAGCCTGACCATCCTGCGGCCGTATGGCGAGCCGCCGAAGCTGGATTTCACGCCGAATCTGTTCGACGACGACAAGAAGACGATGGCGCGCTATTCGCTGGAGCTCAATCATGACCTGGGCGCCAGCCGGATCACCTCGATCACGGCCTATACGACTACCGATTTCTTTACCGTCGGAGGCTACGACCGCCGGATCATGCAGGCGCTGATGGGAGGGACGCCGGAGGCAAGCGTCAAGGAGGATTCGTCGGCGCAGCGGGGGGTGAGCGAGGACCTGCGCTGGTCCTCACTGCCCGGTGCGCCGCTGTTCTGGGTGGCCGGCCTGAACCTGTCGCACGCCGACCGGCACTTTGATACTTACTATATGCCTGGTTACCGGCAGGACCGGCGCTATCGCGTTCGCAGTTCCGCGGTCTATGGCGAAGCGACCTATCCGCTGACCGACGCCCTGAAGCTGACCGGCGGGCTGCGGCAGTCGTGGGACCGCAAGTCGTATGACGCCACCTATACCCAGGGCAGCAGCAGCGGCGACAACCGCGAACTGGACGACCACTACACCACCGGTCGCGTGGCGCTGTCCTATGCGCTGACGCCGGCGAGCAATCTGTATGTGGTGCTGTCACGGGGCTATCAGTCGGGGGGCTTCAGCGATTACTCGGCGACGGTGGCCGGCGGCGAGCCGTACAAGCCGGCCCGGTCGAATACCGCCGAGCTCGGTTTCAAGACCGAATCGGCAGATCGCCGCTTCAGCCTGAACGCGGCACTGTTCGCGACCCGGGTCAGGGATGCCCACCTGCTCGGCTACGACTACAAGACCTATTCCACCAATACCGTCAACGCCGACAGTGACAGCAAGGGCGTCGAGCTCGAGGGGTACTGGCGCTTCGGCGACGGCTTCGAGCTGTCCGGCGGACTGAGTGTGATCGACGCCACGATCACCAGCGATGCCCTCGGTGTCAGCGGTGGCGATGTCCGGGCGGGCAACCGCACGCCGGACGTGCCGCGCTGGGGGGGCAACCTGGCGCTGTCGTACCGCAAACCCCTGCCGTCCTTCCTTGGCCTGCCGTCGCCGGCGGTCAATGCCCGGCTCGGCTACCAGTATGTCGGTGCCCGCCCGGCCGATCCGCAGAACCACTTCGATCTTGGCAGCTACCGGCGGGTCGACCTGCGCGTCGGGCTGACGGCGGGCAATGCGGAAATCTATCTGTACGGCAACAACCTGCTGGACGAGCAGTACGACCTCTACGGCTATTACAACAATGCCACCGCCACCTTTGGCTCGCCGGTGCGCGGCCGGACGGCCGGTATCGGTCTGAACTACCACTTCTGAACCTGATGCTCCGGCCGCAGGCCGGCCGGGGCGCACGAGGAATCCCCATGTCCCGATCCTCCCTGTCCGCCGATGCCGGCGGCGATGGCCTGTCTCCTGCCGGTGATGTCTGGCACCTCATGCAGCCGGTGCGCGGGCAGATCCGCCTGGCCATGGGTCTGTCCGCGCTGGGCACGCTGTCCGGGCTGGCGTCACTGGCGCTGCTGGCGCTGGTGGTCCATGCGCTGCTGCGCGAGCCGCAAGCCTGGCCGTGGCTGCCGATGTCCGGCGCCATTGCCTGTGGCGTCGTCAGTTATCTGCTGCGACTGAACGCGTTCAACCAGTCGCACTATGCCGCGTTCCGGCTGGAAGCCGTGCTGCGCGCCCGGCTCGCCGCGCACCTGGCGCAACTGCCGCTGGGCGAGGTGTATCGGCATGGCGCCGGCGCGCTGTCCAAGGTCATGCAGGACGATGTCAAGGCGCTGCATGTCTTTGTCGCCGACAGTACGCCGCTGCGAACACGGGCGCAGGTGGCGCCGGTCATGACCGCGCTGGCTCTGCTGTGGCTGGACTGGCGGCTGGCGCTGGCGGCGATGGCCGTGCTGCTGACCGGCATGGCGGTCCTGATGCTGGCGACGCGGAATGCCGCCGATATGGGGCGCCAGTACCACGAGGCTCGCGAGCGGGTCAGCGCCGCCATCATCGAATTCGTCCAGGCCATGCCGGTGGTCCGTACCTTCGACAGCGGCCACGTCGCCTTCGGCCGTTTCCAGCGGGCGCTGGATGCCTATTACGGCGTGCTGACCCGCTGGTACCGCGAGGCCGGATTTCCGGCGCGTTTCTCCTTTGCCATCCTTGGCCCGCTGCCGACGCTGATTGTCCTGCTGTGGCTGGGCTGCTGGCTGATCGCCGGCGACCGGCTTGCCCCCGACACCTGGGTCGCCGTGCTGCTGCTGGGCACCGGCATGGCCGAGTCGGTCATGCCGATGATGATGCTCCGGCACATGGTGGCCCGCGCGATGCTGAGCGCCGCACGGATCCGGGAGATCATGGCCTTGCCGGTACAGCCGCAGCCGGCGCGGGGCCGGCAGCCGGCAGATGCCGGCATCACCTTCGACCAGGTCGGCTTTTCCTACCGGACCGGTCACGGCGAACCGGCATTGCGCGACGTGAGCTTCCGGGTGCCGCCGGGTACGGTGACGGCGCTGGTGGGCCCGTCCGGCGCCGGCAAGAGTACGGTGGCGCGGCTGATTCCGCGCTTCTGGGATGTCGATGACGGTCGTGTGCTGCTGGGGGGAGTCGATGTGCGGGATATCCGCGCCGATGTGCTGATGCAGCAGGTCGCCTTCGTGTTTCAGGATACCTTCCTGTTTGCCGACACCATTGCCAACAATATCCGCCTCGGCCTGCCGCAGGCCACGATGGACGAGGTGCGGGCCGCCGCCACCGCCGCCCAGGCGCATGAATTCATTTCCGCCCTGCCGCACGGCTATGACACCCCGGCGGGTGAGCGCGGGGTCCGGCTGTCCGGCGGACAGTGCCAGCGCATCACCATTGCCCGTGCCATCCTGCAGAACCGCCCGATTCTGGTACTTGACGAGGCAACGGCGTTTGCCGATCCGGAAAACGAGGCGGCGCTGGTCGTCGCGCTGTCGGCACTGATGCGCGGCAAGACCGTGCTGATGGTGGCGCACCGCCTGTCGACCATCCGCGATGCCGACCAGATCCTGGTATTCGATCGCGGCACCCTGGCCGAATCCGGTCGCCATGCCGCCCTGATGGCGCAGGACGGTGTCTACGCCCGGCTATGGCGCCATTACCGGCAGGCCCGCCAGTGGACCTTGCCGGCGAGCCCGCTGGCGTTTCCGGCCGGCATGGCCGGGGAGACCCTCTCATGAAAGCGGATACCGGGCATTCGCCGCGCCTTGGCGCATGGCGGGACAGCTATCACCGGCTGCTGCGCAGCGCCGGCCGGCAGGCGCCGGCCCTGCGCCTCTGCCTGGCCGGCCTGCTCGCTGCCGCTGTCGTCCAGGGGCTGGCGCTGGCCTGCCTGTTTCCGCTGTTCGCTGCGGTTTTCCACTTGCGCGAGCCCGGTGACATCCTGTTCTGGCTGGGGCTGATGTCGGGACTGGCCCTGGCCGCCACCGTGCTCCGCTGGCATGCGCAGGGTTTCGAGTACAACGGCCGGCTGGCGTCCATGACCCATCAGCTGCGCGGCCGGCTGGGCGAACAGCTGCGGCGCATGCCGCTGGCGTCGCTGCAGGATCGGCGCGCCGGGGAAATGAACGCACTGCTGCTCGGCAATGTGGACGAACACTTCAATTACACCCCGCTGCTGGTCAATCTGATCCTGCTGGCCACGGTGACGCCGCTGGTGACCGCCCTGGCGACGCTGCTGGTCGACTGGCGTCTGGGGCTGGCACTGCTGCTGGTGTTCCCGGCCATCGTGCCGTTCTACCGCTGGCGCCGTCCGGCGTCCGGCCGCCACATGCGGCAACTGGCGCAAGCGCACCAGCGCACCAGCGCCGATCTCGTTGAATACACCCAGGGGCTGCCGGTGCTGCGCGCTGCCTGCAGCGCCGGCGACCGGGCGGCGACACTGCAGGCGGGCTTGTGCCAGTTGCAGCAGATCCAGACCGAGGCTCATCGCCGGGGCAGCAAGGCCGAGGTGCTGACCGTCAGCGTGGTTGAACTCGGTCTGCTGCTGCTGGTGGCCATCGGTGTCAGCCGGGTGGTGACGGGCACGCTGGACCTTGCCGTGCTGGCCGCGGTCATGGTGATCGTGGCGCGCTTCTCCGAACCGCTGGCGACTTTTGTCAGTTACACCATGGCGCTGGACCTGATCGAGTCGGCGCTGGAACGGATCGATGCCCTGCTGGCGGTCGAACCGCTGCCGCAGCAGTTGCCGGTCGCCAGACCCGGGGCTTTCGACGTGCACTTCGATGACGTGTCCTTCCAGTACCCCCGGGCGGGCGACAAGACACTGGACCGCTTCAGCGCGACGGTGCCGGCGCGAAGCCTGACCGCCATTGTCGGCCCGTCGGGGGCGGGCAAGAGCACGGTCGTGCGCCTGCTGATGCGCCATTTCGATCCCCAGCAGGGTCGCATTACCCTCGGCGGGGTCGATCTGCGGCAGATCCCGGCAGAAGAACTGAACAGCCTGATCTCGGTGGTGTTCCAGGAGGTCTACCTGTTCGATGACAGCATCCTGGCCAATGTGCGCATGGCCCGTCCGGATGCCAGCGACGAGGCCGTGCAGGCCGCCCTGCACCAGGCGCAGTGCACGGCCTTCATCGAGCGCCTGCCGCAGGGCTGGCATACCCGGCTGGGCGATATCGGTGGTCGCCTGTCCGGTGGCGAGCGGCAGCGGATCTCCATTGCCCGTGCGCTGCTGAAGGAAGCGCCGGTCGTCATCCTCGACGAACCGACTGCCGCACTGGATACGGAAAGCGAGGTCGCCGTGCAGCATGCCATCGATACCCTGGTGCGGGACAAGACCGTCATCGTCATCGCCCATCGCCTGTCCACCATTGCCGGGGCTGACCAGATCCTGGTGCTGGACCCCGGCCTGCCGCCGGTGCAGGGCCGCCACGCCGAGCTGCTGAAACGCTCCGCCCGCTATGCGGCCATGTGGGCGGCCCAGCAGTCGCTCAAGGTCTGGCGAGCCGACGGGGCCCGCCCCGCGCCACAGTGAAACCGGCGCCGGGCGGATTCGTGGACCGGGCGGTGCCGCTGTTGCCCTTGCCGGCCGGCGAGGCCGTGTCGTGGGCCGCGGTGTCGTTTGCCGGCGAGGCGCCGTTCGCCGCATTCGCGGCCCGGTTGCCGGTGGCGCTGCAGGACGCCGTGCCCCGGCGACGCAACGAATTCCTGGCCGGCCGCTATTGCGCCGTGCGTGCCCTGGCCCGTGCCGGCTGCATGGACGCCGCGTGGCCGGCGCGGCGTGATGACGGTCTGCCGGTCTGGCCTGCGGGCTGGCTGGGCAGCATCAGCCATACCGCGGACGGCGCGCTGGCCGCCGTGGCGCCGTGCAGCGCATGCACGGCGCTCGGCGTGGATATCGAGCGGATCATGAGCGCGAACCAGGTGGAAGCGGTTCGTTCGCTGGTGGCAATGCCCGGCGAACTGGAGCAGTTGACGGGGCTGACGCCGGCACAGGCGCTGACGCTGCTGTTTTCGGCCAAGGAGGCACTGTACAAGGCGCTGTATCCGCAACTGCGGCGCTTCGTCGATTTTTCCGCCGCCTGTGTCAGCGGCTGGCAGGACCACGCGCTGTCGCTGCGGCTGGCGCAGCACTGGGGCCCGGACTGGCCGCAGGGCCGCTGCCTTCCGGTCGCACATGCGTTCGTCGGGCCGCATGTGCATACCGCCGTCTGCGTACCGGCATGAAAAAAGCCCTGACCGGAGGGCAGGGCTGAAGGGGGATTGCCGGGGACTGGGGCCGGAATGGAGAACTCAGGTGCATGCCGTAACCGGAGCATGCTGAGTCAGCCGCTCCAGTGCAATGCCCAGCATCCGGTCAGTAAACAGGCGGTTCTTGCGTTCGGCGGCATTGGCGCTGCTCCGCCAGTGCTGCAAGCCTTCCCGCAAGCCCGGCACCGTGGGGGGGGCGGCTTCCCGGGTCAACAACCAGTCAACGGTGGCTAGCAATTCCATGCCGAACGGCGATTCGAAGCCATCGATCAATGCCGAAGTGTATTCCAGCGCAGCAGTGTAGGCCCTGGCGTCCTCCCTCAGATACCTGTGCACACAGTCCTTGCGCGTGTCATCGAACCAGATGATGTCGAGCGGGTCGGCATCGCTGATGCGCTTGTCGCAATGCAAATAGCTGCCATCCAGGTCGTTCAGCAGATGATCCAGCCGGTTCGCGTAAGGACCGTACTGGTGTGCCACGAACTGGAGTTTCAGCGGGTTGTCTCCGGGGTTGCAGCGCTCGAGTGCGCGCTCGAGAAACCACGCCAGTTTCTGAATCTCCAGCAGGCTGCATTCCATGCCCAGCACCCAGTAGCGGCGCACCAGCTCGGCAATCAGGGCGCGGGAAGGCGTCAGCTTTTCCACTCCGGCGCGCTTGGCCGCGTTCTGGTACTGCAGGGTTGGCTGGAACACCCGTACCTCGGTATCCAGGTCCGCCAGTATGGCCTCGATCTGTTCACGCACTGCAGCCCACGCCAGACCGCCGTTACCCGCTCCCAGCGGAGGGACGGCAATCGATTTCACTTTGTTTTCGATCAGAAAACGGCGCAGGTCCTGCAGGCCCTCCGTTATCCAGGCCAGTTGCGAAGGGGCGCGCCAATGCTGCTTTGTCGGGAAGTTCACGATCCAGCGCGGACCGTCCAGTTCGTTTACCCCGGTGATGAACATCTTGCCGGTCTGCACTTCACCGGCCTTGCAGGCAGCGGCGTACAGGCGGAAGTTCTCGGCAAACCGTTCCTTGAACATCAGTGCGATGCCCTTGCCCATCACCCCGACGGTATTGACGGTATTGACTAGTGCTTCGGTTCGGGCTTCGAGCAAATTGCCTTGCGTGTAGGTAATCATCAGAAATACCACCCTGTACGGGCATGAACCGGCAGGCTCAGACGGCGAGTCTGAATTTCCTGCTCAATGCGTTGTTTCACTGTGCCGGTGTAACACACGATGCCAAGCAGCCCGGCTACTGGCAACTGCCGGTGAACCAGCGCTTCGGCCTGGTAGCGCTCGAATCTGGCCGGGTCTTCCGGATCGCGCTTGAAGTCCCGTCGCTGCAACAGCGGCCAGTCAATCCGGTCGAGATCAGCCAGGTCCGAATAGAAGTTTGCCCACTGATAGTAGGCATGACTGTCGGTGAACAGAAACGGCACGCCCAGATTCGCCAGATGCGGCAGGCTGGACACCAGAATCACGATTTCCTCGTTTGCCCGTTTCTGGATGCCACCCCAGCCGGTGTGGATATTGCGCAGCATGGGCAAGAATGGCGTGAAATAGAACGGTATATAGTCATTCAGTCTGCCGCCGGGCGGCAGGGGCACCGGATGGCGGGCGCGCCTGTCGCTCAGTTCCGGGTTGCCGATCGTCACCCACCCTGGTGCCTGCATGGCGCTGTTGCCGCAGTGCAGGCCGTTGTCCAGAATCCACGGCAGATTGTTGCAGTGGACGATGCGCCAGATCAGCGCTTTTTGAGGATTCAGGCCGGGGTAATGGCTGGCCATCGATTGCCTCCGTGGTATCGACCTGTGACGGAGCTTTGCCCCTGGGCAGGTCTCGCTGCGGACGGAATCGTCCACTGGCGCCCGGCCCCTTCGCGATGCCACCTGAACGTCGGGTCATGAATGCGCCAGCCGTATTGTCGTGCAGGCTTGCTGCCGATTCCACCACTCCGCCAGCTCACGCAGCATGCGTGTGGCTGGCGGTCGCGGTCACAGACCGAGGGACATGCGCGTCTGGCGAGACGCGTGCGGAACCCTTACTCGATATTCTGAATCTGCTCGCGCATCTGCTCGATCAGCACCTTCAGCTCGACCGAGGCCTGAGTGGTTTCGGTCGATACCGATTTCGAGCCGAGCGTGTTCGCTTCGCGGTTCAGTTCCTGCATCAGGAAGTCCAGTCGCTTGCCGACCTGGCCGCCCTTGCCGAGGATGCGGCGTACTTCGCTGACATGGGTCGACAGCCGGGCGAGTTCCTCGTCGACGTCGATCTTCTGTGCGAACAGCGCGAACTCCTGCTTCAGGCGGTCGTCGTCGATGCTGCCGATGGCTTCGACCAGTCGGGCGGTCAGTTTGTCGCGCCAGCCGGCGAGGATCTCCGGCAGCCGCGGGCGGATGCGGGTGACGATGTCCTCGATCTGGGTCAGCCGGTCGATCAGCACCGCCTTCAGTTTTTCGCCTTCGCGGGCGCGGGTGGCATTGAAGTCGTCCAGCAACTGGCCGACGGCGCCGAGCACCAGGTGCTGCAGGCTTTCGGCGTCGATGTCGTTGGCGGACAGCAGGCCGGGCCAGCGCAGCAGTTCACCGGTGGACAGGTCGCGGATGCCGGGTGCACGCTGCTTCAGCTGGGCGACGGCATCGAGCAGGCCGGTCAGCACGTCCTGGTCGATTTCCATTCGCGGCGCGGTGTTTGCGGCCTGGCTGATGCCGATGCGGCATTCGATCTTGCCCCGGGTCACGCGGGCGGCAATCTGTTCGCGCAACTGCGGTTCGATCACGCGCAGTTCTTCGGGCAGGCGCAGCTGCAGGTCGAGGTAGCGGTGGTTGACCGCGCGCAGTTCCAGCGCGATCAGGCCACCGGGAAATTCGCGGCTGGCAGCGGCGAATCCGGTCATGCTGAGGATCATCGGAGAAGCTCCATGAGGAAGGGAATGCAGGGTCGATGAGCCCGGAATGCTGTGGCTGGCAGACATCCGTGGCCATGGTGGAATATAACACTGCCAGTGGCCTCCCATCCGTACGGGATTTCCCGACTGCTGTATGAGTCAAAACTTATGCGTAGGCGACGAAAAATGTATCAATGCGTCGGATGGTATTGTGTTGGCGACGTCCGTGTGGACAATCGCGCCCTTGATTCCGGTACGCGGGCGCAGCTGCATGGCTGGCGCCCTTGATGTTCTGGGCGGGAAAGACCCCGGTGCCGGATGGATCACTCAGGAGCAGACATGCCGAAAATCGTAGTCGTCGGCAGCATCAACATGGATCTGGTGGTGCTGACGCCGCGCTACCCCGGGCTCGGGGAAACGCTGACCGGCGAACGCTTCGCCAATTTCGCCGGTGGCAAGGGTGCCAACCAGGCGGTCGCCGCCGCACGGCTGGGCGCCGACGTGACACTGATCGGCTGTGTCGGCAACGACGCGTTCGGCCGCGAGCTGTCGGCGCGCCTGCTGGCCGAGAAGGTCGACACCACCTGGATCGACATCGCCGATGACGTGGCGACCGGCGTGGCGGTGATTACCGTTGCCGGCCATGACAACGCCATTGTGGTGGTGCCGGGCGCCAACCATCGCCTGCGGCCCGAGCATGTCGCCGCTGCCGAGCGGGTGATCCGTGATGCCGACGTCGTGCTGTCGCAACTGGAAGTGCCGATGGACACCGTGCTGGCCGCCGCGCGCATGGCACGCAAATACGACAAGCCGTTCATTCTCAATCCGGCACCGGCGCAGCCGCTCGACACCGAATTGCTGGACTGCCTGACCCTGATCACGCCGAACGAGTTCGAGCTGGCCCGCTCGCTGGGCCGGGAACAGGCCGATCTGGCCGAGCTGCTGACGCGGTTGCCGGGCCGGGTGATCATGACCCGCGGCGTCGATGGCGCAAGCTATTGCGATGCGGCCGGCCAGTTGCGCCACCAGCCCAGTTTCAAGGTCGATGCTGTCGACAGCACCGGCGCCGGCGATACCTTCAACGCGGCGCTGGCAACGTTCTGGCACCTCGGCATCGGGGAAGCCGCCCGTCGCGCCTGCGCTGCCTCGGCCCTGTCGGTCACCCGTCTCGGCGCGCAGGGCGGCATGCCCACGCTGGCCGAGCTTGACCAATTCCTCGCCTCAAGGAGCTGAAACAGATGAAAAAGCACGGAACGCTGAATGCCGCGCTGTCTCGGGTCATTGCCGAGCTTGGCCATACCGACTACATCGTCATTGCCGATTGCGGGCTGCCGGTGCCGCCCGGCGTCGAGCGCATCGACCTGGCGCTGAAGCCGGGCATGCCCGGATTTCTCGACACGCTGGCCGTGGTGCTGGAAGACATGCAGGTCGAACGGGCTCTGCTGGCGAATGAAATCAGCCAGCACAACCGGGATCTGGAACATACCGCCACCGCCATGCTGGAGGGCCGTCCGCTTGCCCATGTCCCGCATGGCGAGTTCAAGCAGATCACCCGTGGCGCCCGCGCCATTATCCGCACCGGCGAAGCCACGCCGTATGCGAACGTGATCCTGTACTCCGGCACGACGTTCTAAGGAGTGCGGGTGAGTACAACGCTGGTAGACATGCGCGGGATCTGCAAGTCGTTCGGGCCGGTCGAGGTGCTGCGCGATGTGGCGTTCTCGCTGTATGCGGGCGAGATCCACGCACTGATGGGCGAGAACGGCGCCGGCAAGTCCACGCTGATGAAGATCCTGACCGGGATCCATGCCGCCGACGCCGGCGAGATCCGCATCAATGGCCAGCCGGCCGTCGTGCGCGGCACCCGCCAGGCCGAGAAGCTCGGCATCGCCATCATCCATCAGGAGCTGAACCTGATTCCGGAACTGAGCGTGACCGAGAACCTGTTTCTCGGTCGCGAGCTGACCTTTGCCGGTACCGGCATCCTGCGGCATGGCGAAATGCGCCGCCGGGCGAGCGCGGCGCTGGCACGGCTGAACGTGACCGGCATCGACCCGGACCGCGAGGCCGGCAGCCTGTCCATCGGTCAGCAGCAGATGGTCGAGATCGCACGGGCGCTGTCGCTCGATGCGCGGGTGCTGATCATGGACGAGCCGACGGCAGCACTGACCGAGCGCGAAATCGATGCGCTGTTCCGCCTGATCCGCGAGTTGCGCGCGTCCGGGGTCGGCATCGTCTACGTGTCGCACCGGATGGAAGAGATTTTCGCCCTGTGCGACCGCATTTCGGTGTTGCGCGATGGTCAGTTTGTCGGCTGCGAGGCCATTGCCGATACCGATCTCGACCATGTGGTGCGGATGATGGTCGGGCGCGAGATCGGTGAGCGCTATCCAAAGCGCGAGGTCAGCCATGGCGCAGAGCGGCTGCGGGTCGAACACCTGTCCGACGGCGGCACCATTGCCGACATCAGCTTCTCGGTCCGTTGCGGCGAGGTGCTCGGCATTGCCGGGCTGATGGGCTCGGGCCGGACCGAAATTGTCCGCGCACTGTTCGGCGTGACGCGCAAGAACGGCGGCCGCATCCACCTGGACGGCCAGCCGGTCGACATTGCCTCGCCTGCGGATGCCATCGCGGCCGGTATCGGCTACGTGACCGAGGACCGCAAGAGCCAGGGCCTGGTGCTCGGGCTGTCGGTGCGGGAAAACATGACGCTGACCCATCTGGCCGGCTTCTCGCGCGGCGGGGTGATCACCGCGGCCAGGGAAAAATCCTTTGTCGCGCGGATGATCGAGCGGCTGAACATCCGTACCCGGGACGCCGACCTCGAGGTCAGGGCGCTGTCGGGCGGCAACCAGCAGAAGGTGGTGCTGGCCAAGTGGCTGGCGATCCGTCCGCGGGTGCTGATCCTCGACGAACCGACGCGCGGGGTCGACATCGGCGGCAAGGCCGAGATTTACCACATCATCAATCAACTTGCGTCCGACGGCGTGGCCATTGTCATGATCTCGTCGGAACTGCCCGAGGTGCTGTCGATGTCCGACCGCATCCTGGTCATGCACGAGGGGCGGATCGCCGCCGACCTGGACGCACAGACGGCAACGCAGGAGCGCATCATGCATGCCGCCACCGGAGACACCCAGTGCTGAGTGAAAAGAACCGTAACCTGTTGCAGAAACTGGCGCCGCTGGTCGCGCTGGCGCTGATCAGCGTGGTGCTGTCGGCGTTGTCGCCGAACTTCCTGACCCTGAACAACATCCTCAATGTGATGCGCCAGGTGTCGATCAATGCGCTGATCGCCTTCGGCATGACCTTCGTCATCCTGACCGGCGGCATCGACCTGTCGGTCGGCTCGATCCTGGCGCTGTCGGCCGTGCTCGGCGCCGGCTGGATGTCGGCCGGCATGGACCCGATCCTGGCCACGCTGCTTGGCGTCGGTGCCGGCGCGCTGATGGGACTGGCCAATGGCCTGATCATCTGCCAGGGCCGTGTCGCCCCGTTTATCGCCACGCTGGCGACCATGACCATTTTCCGCGGCCTGGCGCTGGCGCAGACCAACGGCACGCCGGTCACCGGCATTTCCAGCCCGTTCTTCGATCTGCTCGGACGCGGCTATGTCGCCCATCTGGTGCCGGTACCGGTGGTGTGGATGCTGCTGTCGTTTGCGGTGCTGTGGTTCATTGCGCGCAAGACCACCTTCGGCCGCCATGTCTATGCCATCGGCGGCAACGAGGAAGCGAGCCGGATCTCCGGCGTCCGCGTGTCCACGGTCAAGACCTCGGTCTATGTGCTGACCGGTGCGCTGTCGGCGATGGCCGGCGTCATCCTGACCTCGCGACTGAATTCGGCCCAGCCGAACGCCGGCATGGGCTACGAGCTGGACGCGATTGCGGCCGTGGTGCTGGGCGGCACGTCGCTGGCCGGTGGTCGCGGCTGGATCGTCGGCACGCTGATCGGTGCGCTGCTGATCGGCGTCCTGAACAACGGGCTGAACCTGCTCGGCGTATCGTCGTTCTATCAACTGGTCATCAAGGGCGCCGTCATCCTGCTGGCCGTACTGCTGGACCGGCGGCACAAATAAGCCACCGGCCGGAACCTTATTCAAACACGAGAAAGATCATCATGAGCAAACTGATGCAATCCCTGCTGGCCGGCGCGTTCGCCGTGGTCGTGGCGGCCTGCTCGCAGCAGGGCCCGGAGGCCGAACAGCCGGCGGCGCCGGCCAGTACCGGCCCGACCATCGGCCTGGCGGTATCGACCCAGTCCAATCCGTTCTTCGTCTCGCTGAAGAGCGGCGCCGAGGCTGAAGCCCGGGCGCTGGGCATGACCCTGATTACCGTCGATGCCCAGGACGACCCGGCCAGACAGATCTCCAGCATCGAAGACCTGATCCAGAAGAAGGTCAAGGTCATCCTGGTCAACCCGACCGACTCGGCCGCCGTGGCCAGCGCGGTGAAGGAAGCCAATGCGGCCGGCATTCCGGTCATCACCCTCGACCGCTCGGTCGATGGCGGCACCGTCGCCAGCCATGTGGCCAGCGACAATGTCGCCGGTGGCAAGATGGCCGGCGAGTACGTGCTGGAAAAAATCGGCGGCAATGGCGCGGTGGTCGAGCTGGAAGGCATTCCGGGCGCCAGCGCCGCACGCGAACGCGGGCAGGGCTTCCATTCGGTGATCGACGCAGCCGGCGGGGTCAAGGTCGTTGCCCGTCAGCCGGCCGACTTCGATCGTGCCAAGGGGCTGTCGGTGATGGAAAACATCCTGCAGGGCCACAAGGACGTGAAGGCGGTGTTCGCCCATAACGACGAAATGGCGCTCGGCGCAGTGCAGGCGCTCGAAGCCGCCGGCCTGAAGGATGTGGTCGTGGTCGGCTTCGATGCGACCGATGACGCGGTCAAGGCGGTCAAGGCCGGCAAGATGAGCGCAACCGTGGCCCAGAAGCCGGAACTGATCGGCAAGACGGCCGTGCAGACCGCCAAGCAGATCATCGACGGTCAGGCGGTCGACAAGGCGATCCCGGTACCGCTGGAACTGATCAAGCAGTAACGCCTACGGACTGCTCATGAAGGTGTGCACCGACGGCCGCAGCGGCGTCGGTGCACACCAGCATCCGGGGAAACCCCGCTTCGTCCGTTCTTCGCCGGTGGGGAGCCTGATGCCGCCGCTTCGCACCAGCAGTTTCACGGCGAACTTGATCACCTTGTCGACGGCTTTGGCGAATGCCGGTGCGCAGGTTGGTGGTGTCGGCCATGCTGTATTTCCTCCGTTGAATGCGTCGCTATTTCCCCGCCAGGGCGACGCTGTCCTGAAACGCCTGAACCGATTTGACATAGGCCTGCAGTTCGGCCAGCGTCTGTGCCAGCCCGGCCGAACTCATGGCCTTGCTGTCCACCGCCCTGACCAGTTCGGCGTGGGCCTTCGCCATGGCCCGGGTGCCCTTGCTGACATCGGCGAACAGGGCCCCGGCGCCCTGTTGCGCGCGATACAGGGTCCGGATCTGCTCCAGCCGTGCCAGCCGGTTGTCGAAGGTGGAATCGGGGCGGGTCCGGTCGCGGTTGTAGGCGATCTGCAGCGCACCGCGCGAGAGGCCGGCGGCATTCTGCGCATACTGGGCCAGTCCCGAGTCCGGCCCCAGATCGGTGGCGATCAGGGCGGCCGCTTTCTGGACGGCCGGGTCGGCGGCCCGCACGACCGCGCGAATGGCGTCGCGCTGCCGGGCCATCGCATAACCCTTGCCTGCGGCATTGACCGCGGTGGCAATCAGGCCGAAATCCGCCGCCGTCAGGCCGATATCGTTGCCGGTGGCGGCCTGATAGGTCTTGCCCAGCGAGACCAGGGCGCCATTGAGTTCTCCGGATGCGCTATCGATGTCCGCAGCGTAATTCGCGGCAGCCAGCGATTGCAGTGCACTGGCATAGCTGGCCAGTCCGGCCAGCAAATCGAGGCGGAGGGCCAGCGCCTGCTTGCGCGGGTCTTTCTGCCCGGTCTGCCGGTCGGGAAGCGTTTCAAAGAAACCGGTGAAGGTACTGTCGGTCGGCCCGTCTTTCGGATCGGACGCCAGCGTATACAGCTTGCGCTGGATTTCGAGCTGGTCGAGATAGGTGAAGGCATGTTTCGCACTGGCCGACAGCGTGGCGCTTTCCGTGCCGAACTGCCGGACTTGGGTGAGGGATGGCGTACTGCAGGCGGTGATCAGAATGACTGCCGAGACGATCACTGCACTGCGGGTCGCGGGACAGGACGGACGCATGGAGGAACCTCCGGTCAAAGGGGCGCGTGGTATTTCCTGACAAGACGGGCAGGGGATTGCGCTGTGACGGACAGGTTTTCATGACCGCCTGTTACGACATTGGCATAGATCATGAGCCAAGACTAGCAGTACCTGTTTCAGGGTAAAGGTGAAAAAAGCGCCGGATGACAGCCGGTCTGTTATCCGGCGCGACCCCCCTGCCGGGGGAGGCGGTTCATGCCGGCCCGGGCGTGACCTGCAGGCGGCGCGCCAGCCCGGACTGTCGCGTCGGTACCTGCATGACCGCGGCCCGCGCGGCGGCCGGGTCGCCCCAGACGCAGACGGCGTGGCGGGCGCGGGTGACGGCGGTATAGAACAGCGCGCGGGTCGCCAGCGGCGAGTCGGCCGGTGGCAGCACGCACAGCACACGGTCGAATTCCGAGCCCTGTGACTTGTGCACTGTCATCGCGAAGGCGGTGTCGTGCGCCGGCAGGCGGGCCGGAGACAGGTGACGCACGCCGCCGTCGGCCTCGGCAAAGTGGGCGCGCAGGCCGGCCGGGGTGTCGAGCAGGATGCCGATATCGCCGTTGAACAGCCCGAGGGCATAGTCGTTCTCGCGCACGATGACTGGCCGGCCGGGGTACTGTGGCCGGTCGGCCGGCAGATGCAGTGCGCGTTCGATGCGGGCATTCAGCTGGGTCACGCCGTCCGGCCCGTCGCGGTGAGCGCTGAGCACGCGGAAACGGTCGAAGGCGGCGAGTACCGCGGCCGGCTCGTCGCCGTGGTGCACGCAGGCCAGATAAGCGCGGTAGCCGTCGGCGGCGATCCGCTCCAGCGCGGCCGGTGTGCCATTGCCGGCGCTCAGCGCGTCGTCGCCACCGGGCGCCGGTGCCGCGGCAAGGCGGCCGGCGACCGCTTCGCCGTTGCCGGTATGGATGTCGCGCGCCAGCTGGCCGATGGCGCTGTCGGCGCCGAAACGATGGCTGTGGGTCAGCACGGCGACCACCTGACCCAGACGCGACGCCGGCAGCGGGCCGTCCGGCGGTGTCTGGCCGGTGACCGTCGCCAGCATGGCCCGGGTGTCGGCCTCCAGGCCACGGCCGGCGCACAGCGCCGGGAACACGCTGCCGGCCTCGACCGCATCGAGCTGGTCCTTGTCGCCAAGCAGGATCAGCCGCGCGTCTGGCGGCAGCGCATCGACTACCCGTGCCAGCAGCGCCAGGTCGACCATCGACGCCTCGTCGATCACCAGCACGTCGAGATCCAGCGGCCGGCCGGCATGGTGGCGGAAACCGCCGCCATTCGGCTGCACGCCGAGCAGGCGGTGCAGGGTCTGGGCGCTGTCCGGCAGTTGTGCGAGCAGGGCCGGCGGCAGGGGCAGGCGCGCCTTCTGCTGGCGAATCGACTCGCTCATCCGCGCGGCGGCCTTGCCGGTCGGCGCTGCCAGGCGCAGGCGCAGCGGCGGCTGACCGCCCAGTTCGACCAGGGCCGCCATCAGCCGGGTGACGGTGGTGGTCTTGCCGGTGCCGGGGCCGCCGGAAATGATCGCGAACGACGATGCCAGCGCGCTGGCCGCCGCCAGCCGCTGCCCATCGTGCGCAGCCGGCGGCGGGCCGAATACGTGGTCGATGGCGGCCCGGGCACGCTGCGGGTCGAAGCCGGCCGGCGGCCGGGCGCGGGCCAGCAACTGTTCGGCCAGCCGCTGCTCGAATTGCTGATAGCGGGCCAGGTACAACCAGCCATGATCGAGGATCAGCGGTGCGACTTCGCCCGGTGCCCCGACCAGTGCGCTGGCGCGCAGCCGGCTCTCGGCATCGGCCGGCCGGTCGGCACGGCTACCGGGATGCAGGCAGACGTCGCCGTCGTACAGCGCACGCACACAATCGGCCAGCAGTTGTTCGACCCAGCTGTCGCGCTGTGGCGCCAGCGCGCCGAGTGCGGCGGCCAGGTGGCCGGGCAGGCGCGGCATGGCGGTCGGCGCGATCGCTGGCGGGGGCGCGACCGGTTCTGCCGGGGGCGGCAGGTCGGGCAGGTCGTCGAACAGGTCGGGGGTCATCATGCCGGCGTCTCCTCTCGCGGGGTGGCCAGCCGGTCCAGCGCCTCGATCAGTGAACGGGCCGGTCGCCAGCGATGGACGCCGTGCTCGCCGCTGCCGTCGATGCCACGCAGGAACAGGTACAGCACCCCGCCGATATGGCGGTCATAGTCATAGTCGGCCAGCCGCACGCGCAGATGGCGATGCAGTGCCAGCGTGTACAGCAGCGCCTGCAGGTAGTAGTGCGAGCCGGTCATGGCCGCGGTCAGTGTGGCGTGGTCGTAGTCGGCAGGCTGGTGGCCGAGGTGGTTCGATTTGTAGTCGGCCAGCCAGTAGCGGCCGTCATGTTCGAAGACCAGGTCGATAAAGCCGGTAATGAAACCGTCCACGACGCCGAAGTCCAGCTGGGCTGCCGCCGCAATGAAGGCCGGGTCGACCTGATGGACCGGGTCGGCCAGGGTGCGGGCCAGTGCCCGGGCGGCAAAGGTGCGGCTGGAGAAAGTGAAGCCCATTTCCACCAGCCGCCTGTGGCGTGGCAGCGCCGACAGCGTCAGGCCGTCGGCCAGCAGCGGCGTGGCCAGAATCTGCGCCAGCCAGTTGGCCAGCGGCACCTGCCACTGCGCCAGCTCGTCGTCGCTGAACAGTCCGCTGCGGCGCAGTTCGGTGGCGATGATGTCATGGTGTGCGCTGGCCGGCGCGCTGAACTCGATGCGCTCGAACAGCGCATGCAGCAGGTCACCGGCACGCGCGCCGCGCGGAAAGGCGGCCGGCGACAGCGGATCGGGCGCAGCCGGCGCGTCGGCCGGGGCGGGTGCCACTTCACTGCGGTCGCGTTCCGGTGCCACGTCGACCGGTTCGCCGGCATGTGCCAGAGAGGTAAAGCTGGCGCGCCGCCACGAGGGGCGTACCCGGTCGCGCAGGAACGGCTGTGCGGCCAGCGGGACGGTCGTGTCGCGGGTGCGCGGGGCGACGACGACCGGGGCTGGTGCGGCATCAATGTGCTGCTGGCCGACGCCAGGCCAGCTGGCGATGGCCTGATCCAGGTCGGCGGTTTCCAGCGGGCGCCAGACCGTCTCGTACCAGTCCAGCAGGCGCGGAAAATCGAGATCGGCCTGATCGCTGCCGGCCGGTGGCGGATGCAGCAGCCAGGCCAGGGCCGGCGCGAAGGCTTCCGGGGCGCTGTTTTTCGCCGTACCGTGCTTGTCGAGCAGCGACGGTTGCTTGCCGGCCTTGCCCCAGACCAGATGACAGCGATGGCGGGCCCGGGTCAGGGCGACGTACAGCAGGCGCAATTTTTCGGCGAACAGTGTGACCGAGGCCAGCGCCTGCCGTTCCGCCAGCGCATCGCTGCCGTAGTCGTACAGGGTGCCGACGCGCACGGTCGAGCGGGCATGGGCATGCCACAGCGCGCCATTCCAGGCGAACGGCAGGAACACGACCGGGTATTCCAGTCCCTTGGACGCGTGCACGGTGACGATGCGCACGCGCTGGGCATCGCTTTCCAGCCGCAGCAGGGTTGATTCGCCGCCCCGGGCCGCATCGCGTTCGCGCGCCAGCCAGTCGATGACGGCATTCAGTCCGTGCAGGCGTTCGCTTTCGCCGGCAATCAGTTCGCCAAGGTGCAGCCAGTTGGTCAGCCGGCGTTCGCCATTGCCGAGTGCGACCAGACGCGCGGCGTGGCCGGTAGCGAACAGCCAGTCGCGGAACATCGACATGAACCCCTGTTCCTGCCAGCGCGTGCGCCAGTCGGCGTAGCGGGCCAGTTCGGCATCGAGCGCCTCGCCATCCTCGTGCAGGCGGTACAGGCCGCCGGCATCCAGCGCCGAGCCGGTCAGCGCGGCGGCGCGACGCACCTTGCCGGCATTGGCCGGGTCGGCCACGGCCTCCAGCAGCAGCTGCAGTTCACCGGCCTCGGCGCTGGCCAGTACGCTGTCGCGCGTCTGCAGCACGCTGGGCACGCCGCGCACGGCCAGGGCGGCGGCGACCTGGGCGCCCTGCCAGTGGGTATCGACCAGCACGGCGATGTCGCCGGCCTGCAGTGGCCGCGGTCCGACCGTCAACCGGCCGTCGAGACCGGCGGCGACCTGGCGTGCTATCTCGTTGGCGACGGCGGCCACCGCCAGTGCGGTGGCGTCACCCTTGTTCAGCGCGGCATCGTCCGGCAGCGACCAGACCGTCATTGCCGCATGGCCATCGCCGGCCATGCCGTCATCCGCCCCCGGGCGGGCGTGGACCGGCTCGAACGGGATGCCGCGAAAACCGAACGGGTTGCCGGTGCGCGCAAACAGCGCATTGACGGCTTCGATCAGCGCACGGTCCGAGCGCCAGTTGGTATCCAGGTGATGGCGGGCCCGGGCGGTATCGCGCGCCTGCAGATAGGCGTGGATGTCGGCGCCGCGAAAGCCGTAGATCGCCTGCTTCGGGTCACCGACGTAGAACGCTGCGCCGCGCTGGCCGTAGATGGCGTGGAAAATGCGGAACTGGGTGGGGTCGGTGTCCTGAAATTCGTCGATCAGCGCCAGCGGATAGCGCTCGGCCAGCCGTGCCGCCAGCGTATCGCCATGGGCCGGATCGGCCAGCGCCGCATCGAGCTTGCCGAGCAGGTCATCGTAAGACAGCAGCCGGCGCTCGGCCTTCAGCGCCGGCAGCCGGTCGCGGCATTCGCGCGCGGCAGCGGCCAGCAGGCCGGTGCGTGCGTCGTCGAGCCAGTTCCAGTGGCCGAGCAGGCGTTCGACCGCGGCAAAGAATGGATGGGCAGGTACATCAGCGCCGGCCTTGACGCTGGCCGCCAGCACCGCCGGCGTGAAATAGCCGAGTTTGTCGCCGGGCGAGCGGGTCGGGGCGATGCGGCTGGCGAACAGCTGGTCGACGGCAAGCAGGCGCGCTTCAACATAGTCGGCGCGGTAGATATTGGCTTTCAGCGCGCCGCCGAGCAGCAGCGAGCGCACGCTGTCGCGGGTGCCGTCGGCATGCCACAGCTGCCAGGCGGCGTCAAAGTCGGCTTCCAGCGCGGCCAGTGCCTGGCGATTGGCCGGTGCCCGGGTTTCGCCGTCGGCTGGCAGGATCTCCATGTCCGGGCGGGCGACGGCCGGGGCAATCAGCCGCCGCCAGACATCGGCGTTTTCGCCCTGTTCAGCCAGGTAGCGGGCGATCAGCGGATGGCGGTCGACCACGGTGGTCCGCCACGCATCGTCGACCAGCTCGGCGATCAGCGCATTCTCGTCCGGCACCAGCTCGGCGTCGAACGGCATCGCGCACTCGAACGCGCGATCGGTCAGCACGCGCTGGCAGAAGCTGTGAATGGTGTAGACCGCCGCCTCGTCCATGGTGCGGATGGCGTAGGTCAGCCGCCGCAGCGCACGCTCGCGGCTGACGCCGGCCGTGTCCAGTGCGGCTGGCAGCCGTGACAGGAAGGCATCGCTGCCGGGTTCGCGCTCGCCGCCGAGCACCGCGTGCGCATCGACCATGCGCTGGCGGATGCGGTCGCGCAGCTCGGCCGTTGCCGCCTTGGTGTAGGTGACGATCAGCAGCTCACTGACCGCATGGCCGTGCTCGGCCACCAGCCGTACCGCCAGCGAACTGAGGGTCCAGGTCTTGCCGGTGCCGGCGCTGGCTTCGATCAGTTGCACGCCCTGCGGCTGCAGGGCGAACAGGTCGAGGGCTTCGGACATGTCGGGGCCTATTTCCATGATTCCAGATGGTCCAGCAAAGGCAGCACGATGCGCCCGGCCCAGTGTTCGAAGCCGTCGGGTGGCGTGTCGCGCTCGCCGAAGGCCGCGCGGGCATACGGGTTGTCGCCGTCGCCGCGCCGGTCGCCATCGCTGTTCCAGCTCTTCTGCGCGACTGCCGCGCCGGGCTTGTCGCCCCGGACGGCTTCGCCCCAGGCCAGCGCGGTGCGCGGAAAGAACGGCAGGGCGGACTGCTGGCCCTGCAGAAAGCCGTCGACCAGTTCGCCCAGCCGGGCCCGGGCATCGGCGGCAGCCAGCGGCCGCAACCGGCGCGCATCGACCGCGTCCTTGCCCCGGGCCAGCACGCCGGTGACCGGTGCCGGCAGTGTGTCCGGCCAGCCGGCGCACAGCGCCAGATGCTCGATCCACAAGACAATCAGGTCGGACGGGAACAGCCCGCCCGGGCGCAGCACGGTGCGGTTGGGGCGGCCGTCCGGGTGCCGTTCGACATCGCTCAGCCGGCCGCTCAGGCGCAGGGTCTGGCCGGTGCCGGCAGGCAGCGGCAGATCGACGTCGAACGGCGCGGTGTCGCCACCGGCGACTTCCCGGGCCCGGCTTTCCAGCACATCGACCACGCGCTGTTCCTGGCGCAGCAGCGCGCTGCCGTACTCGCCATGCGGCAGCAGCCCGCCGGCGCGGGCGCGATCGAGCAACTGGTGGCCGTCATCGCCATCGGCAATGGCGGCGAACAGGGTGCGGGTCAGCTGCTGGCGGTCATTGAAGTCCAGGGCGAACGGATCGCGACCGTCCAGCGGGCTGCTGTCGTGGTCCAGCCACAGGCCGAGACGCTGGCGCAGCAGCCAGCGGGCCGGGTGGCGCCAGAAGCGGACCAGTGTGTCGAGTTCGAGCAGGGCCGGGATTTCGACCGCCGGCAGCACGATGCCGTTGGCGAACAGCCCGGCGGCCGGGCGGCCGGCCTGCCCTGCATGCAGCAGGGTGGCCAGCTCGGCGTGGATGGCCAGATGGCCGGGTGGCAGTGGCGGGGCGGCGCCAAAATAGCGCGGGCTGAACGGCTGCAGCGCATGGCGCACACACAGCGCCGGCAGCAGCGGTGCGCCGGACGCCAGCCGGTAGCCGCGTTCGATGACATCCATCAGCTCGGCGACGACCGGCGATGGCGGCAGCTCGGCCAGATCGCGCTCGTTCTGGCCGATATAGCTGATCAGCAGCCGTTCGCGTGCGGCAAGCAGGGTTTCGACAAACAGCGAACGGTCATCATGCCGGCGCGAACGGTCGCCAGGACGCGGGTGGCGGGCGATCAGATCGAAACCGGGCGCGCGTGGCTGACGCGGGAAGTCGCCGTCGTTCAGGCCGAGCAGGACGATGACCCGGAACGGCACGCCGCGCAACTGCACCAGCGCACCGACGGTCATGCCGCCGGCCAGGTGGCGGCTGTGTTCGGGTGTACCGCTCAGCCGCGCTTCCAGCCGGGTGCGGGCCAGTGCATACGGCACGGCGGTGCGGTCGCCGGCGGCGCGGCTCTCTTCCTGCAACGCCGCCACTGCCGCCTGCACGCGCTCGAACGGCAGGGCCTCGTCGTCGTCAGCCTGCAGCAGGTCGTCGAGCAGCGCTTGCAGCAGGGCGAACCACTGCGGTGCCGGACGGTCTTCGCGGCAGGCATCGTCGAATGCCGCCAGTCGTGCAAACAGTTCGCACAGGCGGCCCAGGGTTTCCCCGTCGGCGCCTTCCGGCCCCGGGCTTGGCAGCCAGGCCACGTCGTCGGGCGTGTACAGCGCGGCCTCTGCGCTGCTGGCCGGCGGCAGGGCGAAGCCGAGCAGCAGCCGGGTCAGCCCGAAAGCCCAGGTGTTCTGCTGTTCCGCCGGCTGGCCGAAGCGTTCGCGGTGCGCGGCATCGCGGCCCCAGCGCACGCCGGCTGTCGCCAGCCAGTGGGCGATGCGGTCACCGTCGGCGGCGGACAGACCGAAACGGCGTCGCAGCGCCGGCAGGGCGAGCAGATCGGTGATGCGCTCGACCTCGAAGCGGCTGCCGGGCAGGGCAATCAGGCCGAGTACGGTGGCGTACAGCGGGTGTTCGCGCGCCAGCGCGCGGTCGGCGATCGAGTAGGCCAGTCGCGGCCGCTCGTCGACGCGATCGGTGCCGAACACGGCGTCGATGCATGGTGCATAGCGGTCGATATCGGCCGCCAGCAGCGCGACGTCGCTGGCAGTCAGGGTTGGATCGGCGTCGAACAGGGTCAGCAGGCGGTCATAGACGGCCTCGACCTCGCGCATCGGGCTGGAGGCTGCATGGAATTCGATGCTGCGGTCGTCGTCGGCCACGACCAGGGTATTGTCGTGGGCACGGCTGCGGTCGGTCAGATGCAGCAGGTCGTCCTGCAATTCAAGCAGCAGCGGGCGGGGTGCCTCGTCGGCGTGGCGGTTGCTGATGAACACCGGGGTCGATTCGGCTGGTTCCAGGGTCAGGATCTGGCCGAGAAAATCGCGCCACTGCTTGCCGAGCGAGGCCAGCAGCGGGTGGCCGACATCGAGGTGCAGCGTGTCGGCGTCGTCGGTTTCGGTGATGCCGGCGCGCAGTTGCTCACTGTAGTCGCGCACGTCGCCCCACCATTGCGACGACGGGTCGAGCAAATAGAAATCGACGGTACGGTGGCGGGCGATGGCCTGCAGCAGGCGCTGGTACATCGGCGGCAGGCTGGCCGGGGCGAACACCGACAGCCGGGGCGGCAGATCCTCCGGCAACTGGCCGGCCTCCAGCGCCTGCAGCGCCAGGCCCAGCGATTCGGCCCGGTGCGGCGCCGGTTCATCGGCCACCAGCGTGGCCCACAGCGTGGCCTGCCATTCCTCGTGCGGGCCGAGGTCGCAGCGCTCACCGCGTTCCCAGGCCGCGACCCACAGTGGCCGGTACAGCAGGTACTGGTCGAATACATCGGCAATGCGCGCGGCCAGATCGAAGCGGAACACCGCATCGCCCTGGCCGAGATAATGCGCCAGCAGCGGATCGGCGGCCGCGCCGTTCCCGCGCTCCAGCAGGTCGAATACCCGCCAGCTCAGCACCTCGGGCGTATACGGCGACAGCGGCTCGGCCGCATGCCGCTCGGGCCGGGTCAGTTGCCAGGCCAGCCGTGCCGGAAACAGAAACTGGAAATGGGCGGCGATGCCGCACTGGCTGGCGATGCGCTGGGTCAGCCAGCGCTCGACCGCGCGCCCCTGCACCAGCACGACCTCGGGCGCCAGCGGGTCGCCATGACCGAACTGGGCAATCAGGATCTGGGCGAGAACTTCGAGGCGGTTGGAACGATAGAGCGTCAGCATGGGCAGGAGGCAAAAACGACCGGAGCGGCCATCTTACATGGCCGCTCCGGGGGATGCCGGCTTGCCGTCAGCTCAGTTGGCGACGACCGGTTCGATCAGCACTTCCACCCGGCGGTTCATCTGCTTGCCGTATTCGGTGGCATTGCTGGCGCGCGGGCGGCTGGCGCCGACACCCTGGTAGCCGAGGCGCTGGCTGTTGACCTGCTTGCCGAGGAAGTAGTCATACACCGATCTGGCACGGTTCTGCGACAGCGGCACGTTGATGCGGTCGTTGCCGCTGGAGTCGGTATGGCCGGTGATGACCAGCGTGGTCTTGCCGTACTTGTTGACGATGCGCGAGATGGTGTCCAGCGTCGGCATGAAACCCGGCTTCAGTGCCGCCGAATTGGTATCGAAGGCGGTGGCGCTGGTCATGGTGACCATGATGGTGTTGTCGGCACGCTTCTGCACGTCGATGGCCCCGGCCTGGATCTGCGAGGCGAGCTGTTTCTGGAAATCCCTGGCCTGCTGGTCCATGTAGTAGCCGACCCCGGCACCGGCCAGCCCGCCGCCGACCGCACCAATCAGTGCGCCCTTGCCGCGATTCTTGTGATTGATGGCGGCACCGACAGCGGCACCGCCGAGGGTGCCGATGATGGCGCCCATGGTGGTGTCGTTGGTTGGCAGGCGATTGCCGTATTCGTCAGTGGCGCAACCGGTGAGGGTGACGGCCGCGATCAGGGCGGCGAGGAGAGCGGGGCGACGGAACGACATGAAGATCCTTTGGTGCTGAGTCAATACAGCCGGAAATGGTACCACTTCAGCCGGGGCTGGCCCATGCGCCGACAGCAGCTGCCATTCATCCATCCGCTTGCCGCGATGGAGTACCGGAGGCTTATAACGAATGGATACATGAAGCCGAACACCCCTTTCCGTGCCTGGCGGCCCGCGCCTGCCAGCGGCCCTGGCTCATACGATTTTGTGATGGTGCAGGAGGCGTTATGCTTTTCTTTTCCAATGTTTTCAGCCTGATGGACTGGTCGGACGATGGGGTGAATAACTGCACGCTGATGTATCTCAGGAATATAGAGATGGCCCGGTTCTCAGCCAATAAACTGCAGGGGCCGGAAATAACGCTGGTTTTGCGATTCAACCAGTTCAGTGTGCATGATTACGGCTACGGGATCGGCTGGGATTTCAATCTCACCCGCATAGAATCCGAATATGACCAGGGGGCACAGATCAGGACGCTGGTCCTGTCTGATGGCAGCCGGTACCGGATTGACAGTGAAACGGCAGAGACGGTTACACTGAAGTGCAAAAAAATCAGCATATTCAAATTTGAGAAAAATGGCAATGAGTATACGGTAACTTACAAAAACGGCATTGTGGAAACGCTGACATTTGGCCGGTTGAGTCGTATCCAGTACCCGAATGGAAAAGGGGTCGGGGTCGCTTCGTATATTGATGGTTCATTCACCATAACCGATGATGATGGCGTCGTAATGGTTGCGACCGAGGCCAAAAACGGAACGCACAGGGTGACAACGCCACGTGCCACCTTTGTTTTCAATTTTGCTGGGGATAATCTGTCTGAACTCGCTTCCATTACTGTTGATGGAAGTTCGTCCGGAGAAAAATTATATCAATTTTCCTACGTGTATCATAATAACGGGCTGTGTCTGGAAATGACGTCATGCGAATCGTGGCTGGATTTCTATCAAAAAGAGTCCATAAGCTATGTGGATTTGCCGGCGCCCGCCGGGCTTGCGGCAACGGTGCGAGCCGTATCCACAGTGGACAGTTATGTCTCGACCGACACAGATGGCACCATCAAATCTGTCCATAAAACATATGGATACCAAAAAGAATCTGGCAGCGGCAAGGAAAGAAATTACCTGGGGTACCCGGATGTGGCTGCCTGGAATAACGAGGCTGATAATCTTGAACTATTGCCGGATGACTATCAGTTTGTCAGCTATGAAAAAGTGGGGGCGGCGAAAAACCCATCAAGAACCACAGAGACTGCATATAATAAATATTATTTAATGACCAGCCTGAAACCATTCTATTCATTGCAGGAAAGAACGATATTTGAAATATACGATTACAATCTTGTTGCTGGCTCGAATATTGATGGGCAGTCAAGCACTTTCATGCTGCCAGTGCAAAAGGAATACAAACAATCCAGCCCAGGTTCCAGTGGGAAAATTATTGAACACTCTGATGTTGAGAATTATGAGTATGATGTCTATGCCAACCTGATTCGCTATACCAATATAGAAGGCATGACAGAGTGGAGTGAATATTATGATGCCGCAGGAGAAAAAGACAGTGCGGGGAATTTGCTTTGCCCGGCAAGTCCGTCCGGCATGGCCGATTATTTAAAAAGAAAAATATTGTCGCCAGGCATGGAAAAGGATAATTACCCGAGAAAAGTCTGGGACTACACCTACGTCCAGCTGGATAAAACACAGTTGATTCTGATTGCAGCAGAATATTTTCATGTCGAGAAGCCGTCGCAATCCACGCCTGCACCGGTGTTGCAAAAAACCGCATACAGTTATGAACCGAATGGGCGACCAGGCACGACGGTGGTCAGTGTTGGTACCATTGGGGACGATGGGGTGGTGAGTTATTTGTCCACCACGAAATCCGCTTCCTATGCCGAGGATGACAGCAATAAACAGCTGACCATGACGGAGACCCTTGCAGGCTACGATGGTGCCGGTTCGCAGAGCCTCACACGGCAGCTGTATGTGACCGCTGACATCGTGCAGACTCAGGATAAAAACAAACTGGTGTCCAGTTATGAGTACGACACTCTGGGGCGAGTCATAAAAACAGACTATGCAGTAGGGGGGCGGTTCCCCGTAACGGAAACGATTGTCTTCAATGCTGCCAAAAATACAGTGACGCGCCAGAAAACATCGGACAAAAAGACATCCATCTCGCTGTATGACGGTCTTGGTCGCCTTGTCAAAGAATCCATTTCCGTAGACGGGGAAAACACGCTCTGGGTAATGGCTGAGCAGGAATATAATGACCTTGGCCAGTTGGTGGTCGAGAATAAATATGATTATGCTGCTGATGGAAATATTATCAGCAAGCAGGTCAACACCTTCGTCTGGAATGTATTTGACGAGATGATCAGCCAGTCCAACTGGGATAAAAGCTCGCAAAAATACGGTTACGATTCTCATGAAAATGCATTGTACAAAAAAAGCATTACCGTGACCAAATATCCTGGCGATATTGCAGAAATCATGTTTTACGATAATCATAACCGGCTCAGACTGAAAGAGCAGCGCAGCCCTTCATCAAATACCTTGCCAGATATAAAGGAAACATTTGACTACGATGCTTTGGGACGATTGATACGTCACACCGAGACAGACAGAGAGGCACTGGTATATTCCTACGATGATTTTGACCGGCAGATAGAGAAGAAAGGGACGTCAAGTGGTACGGTAAAAATGACCTATGCGCCCCATAGCACTGACGAACTGGTAGCGTCAACACAAATTGATGCAGCGCTGATGAGCCTCTATTCATACGATGGTCTGGGCCGTGTAAAAGAGTCAAAAGTTTCTGGCGTGGCTACGCGCTACGATTACACCGGGAGTGCGATACTCACGCGACCGAGTCAGGTCACGGTTGCGGCAGATACGGAGCCTGCTGTCAACAAGGGGCGGGTGTGGAAGTATGAGTACGTGGCAGAAATGGATGATATTTCCCAATTCCAGATATGTGACCTTGCAAGCGGCAAGGCGTATTCAGCTCGAAAATTCAATCATGATGCCACTACCGGATTGCTGACCAGTAGCAGTGCCGAAGCATATTCGAGGACTTTTTCCTATGATGACTACGGGCATTTGCTTACGGAGACCGGGCAGTGGATAGACCTGGTGATGGGAAGCTACAAGACGGTTTTTGTGAGGACAAAGTCGGGGAATATCGAGTCGTTGACAGTGACAATGAAATTTGGTGGTGGAACAGGTTATGTGGTAAGGAAACGTTACCGTTATTACCCGGACGGAAAGATAAAATCGGTCGTCCTCGAATTGAACAATGCCATTGTCAGCCAGTGCAATATGGTGTGGGATGGCGCTTCCGGCAATCTGGTGCAGCAGCATCTTTGGGGGCGCCTGATGTGGGATGAAAAATTTGCGGCTCTCTCCATTTTCAAGCACTATGGGAAAAATAATCTGGTCAACAAATTCAGCTACTCTGATAAAAATGGGGAATTTTTAAAATCAAGGGTAACATATGATGCGCATTGCCATGTCAGGGACACACATTATTATTTTGCTGGCAGGCAGCATTTTGTGTGGGGGGAAAATTTTGAAATAAATGACCGGGGGCTGGCCTCGAAGTGGGCGAGAAGAGGGAGCATTGTTTATATGAACGAGTATGAAGACAAGGTCATTTCCCAGTCATTCTCCATCGATTCCATGGGTAATATAAGCGAGAAAAAAAGTGAAACAGAAGGCGGGGAAATTATTGAAAAATACAGCTTTGTCAATAATTGTGTATTGAAAAAAATTGAGAAAACAAAAAAAGGTACCAGCGTGGCAACGGTGGCCTTTGCAACGAGTCCGGAGGGAAACTTTACAGAGAAAACCTATACGGCCGGATCTGATGTTGTCTCTGCTCATTACCAGTATGCCGGAAGTGAAAATTTTTCCAGATTACAGGTAGAGTCGATATTGAGTGGCCGTGTGCCGGAGACGCGCACTGCAGACTATTACTATGATGACTTGATGAGGAATGTGTGGGTCACGACAAGGAGCGAAGCGCTTTCGCTGTCACAGAAAACCGCCAGAATTTATGCTGAGAATGAGCTGCTTGTTGAGCAGTATCAGAATGACAGCACCGGGGGGGAGACCTCTCTGATGCTTTTCCTGCGTGTGCAGGGGCAGGTCCTCTATATCACACATGTTAATGCGAAAGGCAGTTGCAGCACCAACCCCTGCCTGTGTGATATTAATGGCAACCAGATTGCGGAGGGATTTTTCAGCGTGCAGTCCGGTTATTCGGACATGCACACCGTAAAAACGTTGACGTATAAATACTATGATTATGTGTTCAGTGGGCAAAACGCCTACGGTCTGACATTTTCGCTGGCGCGCGGGCAGCGCATTTGCGAGACCCAGCTCCTGAAATTCGCAATTCTCGCCAGGCCTGCTGCGGCAGGCCATTGATGCCGGCAGCAGGGCTGGGCCCTGCTGTCGTCAGGCGAACAGGCCGGCCAGTGCGGCGCCGGGCGACGCTTCGCGCATGAAGGCTTCGCCGACCAGGAAGGTCTGGACATGGGCCGCACGCAGCCGCTGTACGTCGTCGACCGTGGCAATGCCGCTTTCGCTGACCGGAATGCGCCGTTCCGCCAGCAGGGTCGGCAGCAGGGCCAGCGTGGTATCGAGGCTGACGTCGAAGGTATGGAGGTTGCGGTTGTTGACGCCGATCAGCGGCGTGTCGAGACGCAGCGCGCGGTCGAGTTCGGCCGCGTCGTGCACTTCGACCAGCACTGCCATGCCGAGGCCGGCGGCCACGGCTTCGAAGTCGCGCAGTTGCACATCGTCGAGTGCGGCGGCGATCAGCAGCACGCAATCGGCGCCCATCGCGCGCGCTTCATACAGCTGGTAGCTGTCGACCATGAAGTCCTTGCGCAGTACCGGCAGCGAGCAGGCAGCGCGGGCGGCTTCGAGGTAGGCCGGCAGGCCCTGGAAATAATCACGATCGGTCAGGACCGACAGGCAGGCCGCACCATGGCCGGCATAGCTGGCGGCGATATCGGCCGGATCGAAATCCGCGCGGATAATGCCCCGGGACGGGCTGGCCTTCTTGATCTCGGCAATGACGCCGGCCGCGCCGGCAGCATGCTTCGAGCGCAGCGCATCGACAAAGTCGCGGATGTCGCCACGGCTTTCGGCATCGCGGCGGAGCGATTCGAGCGGGCGTGCCTGGCGGGCGGCAGCGACTTCGGTCTGTTTGGTATCGAGGATGCGGGCGAGGATATCGGACATGGGAACGTTTCGTGGGCGTGGGCGGACTGGCCGGAGCGCGCGGTAGGGCTTACCCGCCGTTTTGCTGGAAGAAATCCAGTAACCGTTCCGGCAACCAGTCGATGTTACCCGGAAAGCGGCCGCAGACGAAGCCGACATGGCCGCCATGTTCGGGAAATTCGCGACAGACCCAGCGGCTGACGTCGTGTTCGGCCGGCAGCGCGCGCGCCGGCATGAACGGATCGTTGCGCGCGTTCAGCAGCAGGGTCGGCCGGCCGATGTCCTTCAGCAGCGGCTTGCTGCTGGAACGGGTCCAGTAATCGAGGGCGCCGGCAAAGCCGTGCAGCGGTGCGGTGACCGCATCGTCGAAGTCGCTGAAGGTGCGGCTGTGTTCCATGCGCTGGCGGTCGAACAGGTCCGGATAGCGTGCCAGCGTGATGCGGCTGGTCCGCTTCAGGGTCTTCAGGAACATGCCGGTGTACACGGCGCGGGAAAAACCGCGGTCAAGATTTTCGCTGGCCGCGTGCAGGTCCACCGGCACGCTGATGCCGGCAGCCGCGGCCGGGATGGCGTGGTGGCCGGCCTCGCCGAGGTATTTCAGCAGCATGTTGCCGCCGAGGCTGACGCCAGCGGTGTAGACCGTGGCGTGACGGGCGGCGAGCCGGTCGAGAATCCAGGCGATCTCGGCCGAGTCGCCAGCGTGATAAGCACGCGGCAGCGGATTGTCCACGCCACCGCAGCCGCGGAAATGCGGCACCACGCCATGCCAGCCGCGCGCCCGCACCCGACGCATCAGCGCGCTGGCGTAGTGGCTGGCGCTGGAGCCTTCCAGCCCATGGAACAGCACGACCAGCGGAGCGTCCGGGCTGGCCGCATCGGTAAAATCGAGTGCGATGCGACCGCCGTCCGGCGTGTCCCACAGTTCGCGGCGGTAATGCGGATGGCGATCTTTCAGCACCAGGGCCGGCCAGATGGTCTGGCTGTGGCCTTCAGGCAACCAGCGGGGCGGGCGATAGCGTGGCATGCGGCAGGGCAGGAACAGGGCCGGTTCAGGCGGTGCCGGCCGGGCGGAGGGCCGATTTTGGCCGGAATGCCCTGACGATATCGTCGCGGGTTTCCAGGTACGGACCACCGATCAGGTCGAGGCAGTACGGGATGGCGGCGAAGATGCCGGGCACCACGCTGTGGCCGTCCGCATCGCGCAGGCCTTCCAGCGTTTCGCGGATCGACTTCGGCTGACCGGGCAGGTTCAGGACCAGCGCGCGGCCGCGGATGACGGCCGTCTGCCGCGACAGGATCGCCGTCGGCACGAAGCGCAGGCTGATCTGGCGCATCTGTTCGCCGAAACCGGGCATTTCGCGCTCGCCGATGGCCAGCGTTGCGTCCGGGGTCACATCGCGCGGGGCCGGACCGGTGCCACCGGTGGTCAGCACCAGGTCGCAAGCGGCATTGTCGACCAGGTCGATCAGCGCGGCCTCGATCAGCGGCTGTTCATCGGGAATCAGCCGGGTCTCGAACTCGACCGGATTGCACAGCGCGGCGGCGAGCCAGTCACGCAGCGCAGGGATGCCCTTGTCTTCGTAGACGCCCTGGCTGGCGCGGTCGCTGACCGACACCAGGCCGATGCGGACCGGTTCAGGCGTCCTCGTCGTCGTCACCGTCGCGCTCCTGCTTGTAGTTGACCAGCGGCGGTTCCGGATACAGCGCCTTCAGCGCCTGGAACAGTTCGCGGAACGATTTTGGCGGCCGGCTCTCGGCCTGCTCGCGGCGGGCATTGCGGATCAGCGTGCGCAACTGCTGTACATCGCAGCCCGGGTGCTCGGCGACCAGTTCGGACAGCACCTTGTCGTCGGCCAGCAGCCGGTCGCGCTGGCGTTCGATGCCGTGCAGCCAGTTGTTGTGATGGGTGTTTTCACCGCGCAGGGTGGCAAGCTGGATGCGGATCGGCTCGGGATCGACATTGCGCATGATCCTGCCGATGTACTGGCGCTGGCGGCGCTGGGCGCCGTGCGCATTGAGGCGTTTGTACTCGACGACGGCGCTGCGCAGGTCGTCGGGCAGCACCAGGTGCTTGAGCGTGTCGCGCGACAGCTCCGTCAGCGCCTGGCCGAGTTCCTGCAATTCGTCCATCTCGCGCTTGATCTGCGATTTGGAAGGAATCAGGTCGTCGTCGTTATCGGGGGTGGCTTTCAAGGACTGGCTCTCGGCGGAAATGACAAGGCCGGCGCAGAGGCCGGCAGGGGAATCAGGCCGGATTCTAGCAGACGCCGGCCATTGCGCGCGCGACCCCGCGTCCCGGGGCCGGCGGCATCAGGCCTTCTTGATGTCCTCGGGACGGCCGCGCAGCAGCATGACCGGGATCTCGGTCCGGCGCATGACGCCCTCGGCGACGCTGCCCATGATCAGGGTCATGATCTCGCCCCAGCCATGCGTGCCCATCACGATCAGGTCGGCGTTCCACTTCTTCGCGTCCTCGATCAGCACTTCGGCGATCTTGTCGCCCCAGCTTTCCAGCATTGCCGTCTCGCAACTGGCGCCATGTTCGGCCAGCACCTCGATCGCGTCCTTGAGTACATGTTCGCCGGCTTCGCGAATATTCTTTTGCAACTCGGTCGCATCAAGAAATTCCGCGCCGCCCCAGCCGTACTGGGCCAGGTCGACCACATGGACCACTTTCAGGCTGGCGCCGCTTTCCCGGGCAAAGCGCGAGGCTTCTTCCAGTGCGCGCCGGGCCGTATTGCTGTCGTCGACCGGTACATAGAGTCGCTTGTACATGATCTCTCCTATCCGGGGGTTTCTAAACTATAGACTTCTGCCGTCACCAAATGTGCAGCTAGTGGCTTGCCGTTGCCGCGAACGCAAAAAATGTCCGCGAACCGGCGCCGCCATGACCGGCGCAGTGTATCGCGCCGCACCATTGGCACTGATTGATTTGGCGCAGGGTAGTGAATACACTCGATCGAACTTTATCGCGTATCTGGCCATCATGTCGCGTCTGTCCATCGAATTGCCGTCGCATTTCCCGTTCTCCACCACGCTGACCATCGGCATCGGCGACATCAACTATGGTGGCCACATGGGCAATGATGCCGTGCTGCGCCTGGCGCACGAGGCGCGGCTGCGCTTCCTGAAATCGCTCGGCCACACGGAAATGGACGTTCATGGCTGCGGGATCATCATGAGCGATGCCGCAGTGGTGTATCGTGCCGAAGCCTTCCACGGTGACGAACTCGTCGTCAGCGTGGCCGTGGCGGATTTCAACAAATATGGCTGTGACCTGCTGTATGCGATGGTGCGCAAGCGTGATGGCACCGAGATCGCCAGGGTCAAGACCGGGATCGTGTTCTTCGACTATCAGGCGCGCAAGGTTGCCCGCGCCCCCTCCGCCTTCGTCTCCCGCTTCCAGCCGACAACCGATACCGATGGAGAACGTCATGAGGGATTACCCACCGAATAGCCCGGAGGCCATCGCCCGCCTGCTGACCATGTTCATGCTGGGCGACGGCGAGGCGCACGATCACGAATTCGACGTCCTCGACCAGTTGCATGTCTATGACCTCGTCGGCATTGGACGCAAGCAGTTCATTGACGTGTTCCGGACCTACTGCAACGACATCAGCGATGACGCCGACCAGGATGGCGCCATCCACCTGATCGACCGCCAGCGCGTCGACCGCCTGCTCGAAGATGTGACCGAACGCCACCTGCGCGTGCTGGTGTGCGCGCTGGCCATCGACCTGTGCAAGGCGGACGAGGCGATGGGCGACGGCGAAGTGGCCTTGCTGCAGCACATGATGCGAAGCTGGAACCTGACGCTGGCCAATATCGAGGGCGAGTTCGTTCGCTCCTGACCTGGCAGCGCTGACAAAAAAACTGCCGTTGCTGCCGAACTTCCGCCCCTGTCGCCTGTCCATGGCAACAGGTACCCCTGATACGGGTGGGGTCTCCCGCCGGTCGCTGCTGGCAGAGCAGGGCCCGGGCGGAAGCTACACTCAGACAGTGGCATTGCGGCCGCACAGGGGGTTGTTCAACACATGAGCGAAAGGGATGCGGATCTGGAGCTGGTCCGGCGGGCGCAGCGCGGGGACCGGCATGCATTCGACTTGCTCGTGCTCAAGTACCAGCGCAGGCTGGCGAGACTGCTGTCGCGCTTCATACGCGACCCGGCTGAAATCGAGGATGTCACCCAGGAGGCCTTCGTCAAGGCGTATCGCGCACTGGCCAATTTCCGCGGCGACAGCGCGTTCTATACCTGGCTGTACCGTATCGGCATCAATACCGCCAAGAATCACCTGAGCGTCAGTGGCCGGCACGTCGTGCTGCACACGGACAATCACGATGAGGACGGGGAACCGTACGATCCGGCCGGACAGATTGCCGACAACAACACGCCGGAAACCGAAATGGCATCGCGGCAGATTATCGCCACTGTCAATGCGGCGGTTGAAGCGCTGCCCGAAGAGTTGCGGACGGCCATTACCTTGCGGGAACTCGAGGGATTGTCGTACGAAGATATTGCCGTGGCCATGCAGTGCCCGGTGGGGACAGTGCGTTCCCGCATTTTCCGCGCACGGGAAGCGATCGCGGCCCAGCTCAAGCCATTACTGGATACACCGAAGAACAAAAGGTGGTGAATCAAGATGGACAAACAACAGTTATCCGCGTTTCTCGATGGAGAATGGCCGGACGGCAAGGGCACTGTGCCCTGGAATGACCCGGACGGCGCATCCGAGCGGTGTGATGACTGGCAGTGCTGGCATGTAATCGGCGACGCCATGCGCCAATCGCGCTGCCTCGATGTCGACGTGGCCGACCGCGTGCGTCAGCGACTGGCAGAGGACGCGCCGGTTGCGGCACCGGTGTCGGGCCGGCAGGTGCGGCGCTCGCACCGCTATGCCGGCTGGGCCGTGGCCGCCAGCCTGCTCCTGGCCGGCATCATTGGCTGGAGCCCGCTCGACTCCGATAGCCCGGATACCGGCAAGATCCCGCTGAAAGTGGCTGACGGCGGGCCGGCGACGGTCATGCCGGTGGCGCGACCGCTGGCGACCGCTGGCGATGCCAATCCGTATATCGCCGCCCACCATGAGCTTGCATTCGAATCCGGTATCCAGACCGTCGCCATGGCGACGGAGGGGAAGCCATGAGCGGCTGGCGTGCCGCTTTGTGCGTTCTTGTGGTGCCGGTCTGCGCGGCGGCGGTACCGCTGGGCGGAAAGCAGGCGGTCGCACTGCTCGACCGTGTGGCCGCTGCTGCCTATCGCCAGTCGTACAGCGGCATCTATCAGCACCAGTATGCGCGCAGCCTGATGACCTATCGGCTGGCCCACGCTTCCGGCCTGGGCAATCCGCTGGAAAAACGCGAGTCGCTGGATGATCCGCCGTGGGAGGTGGTGCGCGACAACCAGTCGCTGACCGTCTACGCACCGGACCGTCAGGCGCTGAAGGCGGCCCGGACCGGCGCGTTCCAGACCTTTCCGTCGCTGTTCGGCGACAACCGGGCCGAGATCGCCCGCCACTATGCGGTCGAGCGCATCGGCAAGGACCGGGCTGCCGGGCGCGACTGTGTCTGGTGGCAGCTGACGCCGCGCGATGCGCAGCGCTATCCGCGTCGTTTCTGTGCCGACATCCGCACTTCGCTGATCCTGAAATCGGCCATCCTGACGGCAGACCGCCAGATCATCGACCGGCTGAGCTTCAGTGAGCTGAAACTGGGCAAGCTGGGCGACCTCGGCCAGTTGCAGCCGCAATACCGCGACGGCGCCGTCTGGCGGATGCCGGTTGCCGCCGGCGACCGGGGCGATGGCGGTCGCGGCATCCAGATTCCGGGCCTGCCCGAAGGCTTTTCCCTGCAGCGCGACGTCAGCCGTCGCCTGCTGTCCGGCCAGCAGGCGGTCAGGCACCTGGTGTACAGCGACGGCGTCGCCTCGCTGTCGGTCTTTATCGAGCGGGTGCCGGACGCGGTCCAGCCGACGGCGATGCAGAACGGCGCCATTACCCTGCGCAGTCGCAAGATGGGCGATATCCTGGTGACCGTGGTCGGCGATCTGCCGGATAATGCCGTCCAGTCCGTTTCCCACTCCATCATCCTGCTCCGCCCATGATAGAAACCGAAGCCAGCGTCCTGTCCGTCGAGCATGACGGCGCCCATGCGTGGGTCGAAACCCGGCCGCACGGCAGTTGCGGCGCGTGCGCCGGCAGCGGCGGTTGCCACTCCGTGTCGATTTCGCGGCTGTTTTCCGTCGGCCGCCAGCATTACCGGGTCGCGAACCCGGTCGGCGCGCAGGCCGGCGACAAGGTGATCGTCGCCGTGGCCGAGCGCGCGCTGCTGCACGGCTCGCTGCTGATGTACCTGGTGCCGGTGGCGGCCCTGTTTGCCGGTGCGTCGCTGGGGGCGCTGGCGGGCGAGACCGCGTCCGTCGTCGGCGGCGCGGCGGCTTTTGCCTTGTCGCTGTTGATCATTCGTCGCCTTGCCACCAGATACGCCGGACGGGCCGACTACCAGCCGGCCATTGTTCGCCGCCGCGCCGCCTGTGCCGGCGGCCACTGTTCCGGGCACAATAAAACATAGCATTCTTGCCGCGCCGGGCATTGACCGGGCGCGACCGTTACGCATTCAGGGGGATTCCTAACGATGAAAAAATCGATTGTCGCCGTTTCTCTGGCGCTGGGGCTGGCGCTTGGCCAGGCGCCGGTGCTGGCCGCATCGCTCGCCAACCTGCCGGACTTCACCCAGCTGGTGAAGAAAGAGGGCAGGGCGGTCGTCAACATCTCCACCAGGCAGACCGTGCGCCAGAATGTCAGCCCGATACCGGACGACATGGCAGGCGACCCGTTCTTCGAGTTCTTCCGCCGCTTTGCCCCGCCGCAACAGCGCGAGTTCCAGGCCGCCTCGCTCGGCTCGGGCTTCATTCTGTCGCCGGACGGCTACATCATGACCAACGCACACGTGGTGGCCCGTGCCGACGAGATCACCGTCACGCTGACCGACAAGCGCAGCTACAAGGCCAGGCTGGTCGGCGCCGACGCCCGCACCGACGTGGCACTGCTGAAGATCGACGGCAAGGACCTGCCGGTCATCGATCTTGGCGACCCCTCGTCGCTGGAAGTCGGTGAGTGGGTGGTGGCGATCGGCTCGCCGTTCGGCTTCGACAACTCGGTGACCGCCGGCATCGTATCGGCCAAGGGCCGCCAGCTGCCGGATGAAAACTATGTGCCGTTCATCCAGACCGACGTGGCGGTGAATCCGGGCAACTCCGGGGGCCCGCTGTTCAACATGCAGGGGCAGGTGGTCGGCATCAACTCGCAGATCTACAGCCGCTCCGGCGGCTTCATGGGCATCAGCTTCGCCATCCCGATCGATGTGGCGGTCAAGGTCTCCGACCAGCTGAAGGCCTCGGGCCGGGTCAGTCGCGGCCGCATCGGCGTGCAGATCCAGGAACTGACCAAGGAACTGGCGGCCTCGTTCGGCCTGCCGCGTGCGTCCGGCGCCCTGGTCAATGCGGTCGAGCCCGGCGGTCCGGCCGAAAAGGCCGGCCTGAAGGCCGGCGACATCATCCTGAAGGTCAACGGCTCGGCCATCAATTCGACCTCGGACCTGCCGCGGCTGATCGGCAGCATCAAGCCGGGCCAGGCAACGGCAGTCGAGGTGTGGCGCAACCGCGGTGCGCAGAGCGTGACCGTGGTGCCGGACGAGCTGAGGGAAAGCGACGATACCCAGGCCGAACGTGCACCGGCCAGGCCGCGCGAAGCCGCGCCGAAGAGCCAGCCGGTCACCTCGCTCGGACTGGTGCTGGCCGATGCGCCGCCGGCCCTGCTCGGACATCTCGGCGTGCGCTTCGCGCTGGTCGTCCAGCGTGCGACCGGGGCGGCCGCCCGGGCCGGCCTGGTGCCGGGCGATGCCATTGTCGGCATCGGCAATGACAATCTGACCTCGTTCGCGCAGCTGAAGGGCCGCGTCGACAGTGCGCCGTCCGGTTCGGCGCTGCCGCTGCGCATCGTGCGCAATGGCGCGACGCTGTTCCTGGCACTGCCGATCAGCAAGCCGTGACCCGGCTGACACTGTATTTCCGCGAATACTGCAGCCTGTGCCACGCCATGCGCGCGGCACTGGCGCCGTATGTGGAACGCGGGGCGGTCGAACTGACCGTGATCGAGGTCGATGACGACCCGGCGCTGGTGGACAAGTATGACGAGCTGGTGCCGGTCCTGTGCGGTCCGGACGGGCGCGAAGTCTGCCACTGGCATTTCGATCAGGCCAAGCTCGCTGCCTGTCTCGCGGAATTCGGGTAGAATCCGCGCGATATTCCGAACTCCAGTAGGGCGCGACGTGCGCCCTTCTTTATTGCTTGCAGGAACGAATGAAGCACATCCGCAATTTTTCGATCATTGCCCATATCGACCATGGCAAATCCACGCTCGCCGACCGGTTCATCCAGTTCTGCGGCGGCCTCGACATGCGGGAGATGTCCGCACAGGTGCTCGACTCGATGGACATCGAGAAAGAGCGGGGCATCACCATCAAGGCGCAGACCGCGTCGCTGACCTACAAGGCGCGTGACGGCCAGGTGTACAACCTGAACCTGATCGACACCCCGGGGCACGTCGACTTCAGCTATGAAGTCTCGCGCTCGCTGTCCGCCTGCGAAGGCGCGCTGCTGGTGGTCGACGCGTCACAGGGGGTCGAGGCGCAGACTGTCGCCAACTGCTATACCGCGATCGACCTCGGGGTCGAAGTGGTGCCGGTGCTGAACAAGATCGACCTGCCGGCCGCCGAACCCGAACGCGTCAGCCAGGAAATCGAGGACATCATCGGCATCGAGGCGATCGATGCCGTGCGCGCCTCGGCCAAGTCCGGCATCGGCATCGAGGACATCCTCGAAGTCGTGGTCCGGCGCATCCCGGCGCCGACCGGCGACCCGACCGCGCCGCTGAAGGCGCTGATCGTCGACTCGTGGTTCGACAACTACGTGGGCGTGGTCATGCTGGTGCGGGTGATCGACGGCGCACTGAAGCCGAAGGACAAGATCAGGTTCATGGCCACCGGCGCCGAGCACCTGTGCGAGCAGGTCGGCGTGTTTACGCCGAAGTCGGTGCAGCGGACCCAGCTGAGTGCGGGTGAGGTCGGTTTCGTCATCGCCGGCATCAAGGAACTGAAGTCGGCCAAGGTCGGCGACACCATCACCCTGACCTCGCGTCCGGCCGCCGCCGCGCTGCCGGGTTTCAAGGAAGTGAAGTCGCAGGTGTTCGCCGGGCTGTATCCGGTCGAAAGCCATGACTACGAGTCGCTGCGCGATGCGCTGGACAAGCTCCAGCTGAACGACGCGTCGCTGAACTTCGAGCCGGAAGTCTCGCAGGCGCTGGGCTTCGGCTTCCGCTGCGGCTTCCTCGGCCTGCTGCATCTGGAAATCGTCCAGGAACGTCTCGAACGCGAGTTCGACATGGACCTGATCACCACCGCGCCGACGGTGGAGTACGAACTGCTGCTGAAGGATGGCACGGTGGTCGAAGTGGCCAACCCGTCCAAGCTGCCCGACCTGAGCAAGGTCGACGAGATTCGCGAGCCGATCATCACCTCGACCATCCTGGTGCCGCAGGACTATGTCGGCGCGGTGATGACGCTGTGCAACCAGAAGCGCGGCGTGCAACGCAACATGCAGTATATGGGCCGGCAGGTGATGCTGACCTACGAAATGCCGATGAACGAAGTGGTGATGGACTTCTTCGACAAGCTGAAGTCGACCAGTCGCGGCTATGCGTCGCTGGACTACGAGTTCAAGGAATTCCAGGCGGCCGACCTGGTCAAGCTCGACGTGATGGTCAATGGTGAAAAGGTCGATGCGCTGAGCCTGATCGTCCACCGCCAGAACGCGATCTACCGTGGCCGCGAGCTGGTGTCGAAGATGCGCGAGCTGATTCCGCGCCAGATGTTCGACATTGCGGTGCAGGCGGCGATCGGCAACAACATCATTGCCCGCGAGACGGTCAAGGCGCTGCGCAAGAACGTGCTGGCCAAGTGCTACGGCGGTGACATCACCCGCAAGAAGAAGCTGCTGGAGAAGCAGAAGGCCGGCAAGAAGCGCATGAAGCAGGTCGGCAATGTCGAGATTCCGCAGGAAGCGTTCCTCGCCATCCTGCAGGTCAGCGACAAGTAAGGCCCGAAGCCGGCCGCGGCCGGCTTCCCGTCGCCCCGAATAAAAAAACCGGAAGGAAAAACAATGAACTGGCTGTGGATTTTCGCCGTGCTGCTCGTACTCGGCATCGTGCTGATACTGGCGGCACCGAAAAAGAAGCCGGAAGACAAGGATCAGCCGATCCTGAACCAGACTGGCTACCTGGCGCTGGTCATCGGCGTGTTCGGACTGCTGGCCCAGTTCATGAGCTTTACCGCGGTCATGCTGGTCTTCGTGCTGGTGACCGGCCTGATTGCCGCACTGAACCGCTTCGTGCTGGTGAAATCGCGCCCGGCCGAACAGCTGGAACCGTCCTGGATCGAGTATGCCCGCGGATTCTTCCCGGTCATCCTCGCCGTGTTCGTGCTGCGCTCCTTCCTGGTCGAACCGTTCCAGATCCCGTCATCGTCGATGCGGCCGGGCCTGGTGGTCGGCGACTTCATTCTGGTCAACAAGTTTGCCTACGGCATCCGCACACCGGTGCTCAACAATGTGCTGGTGCCGGTCGGCACGGTGCAGCACGGTGACGTGGTGGTGTTCAACTTCCCGCCGAACCCGCAGGTCAACTTCATCAAGCGCATCATCGGCCTGCCGGGGGATACCGTCGAATACCGCAACAAGCAGTTGCTGGTGAACGGCAAGCCGGTTACCGACAAGCCGGTCGGCAGCTACGAGTACAGCGAAAGCAATCTGCAGTTCGTGGCCACCCAGCGCTACCGCGAAACCTTCGGCAGCAAGGAATACGACGTGGCCAGGGTCGAAAATTCGCCGACCCTGTACCTGGCGGCCGTGCGTTCGTTCCCGGGGCGCGAGAACTGCAACTACGACGATGACGGTTTTGTCTGCAAGGTGCCGGCCGGGCAGTACTTCGCCATGGGCGACAACCGCGACAACAGTGACGACAGCCGTTACTGGGGCTTCGTGCCGGACAATATGCTGGTCGGCAAGGCCTTCCTGATCTGGATGAACTTCGGCGATTTCGGCCGGGTCGGCAGCAAGATCCACTGATCCGTGCGGCGTGCGGACTGCGGTATCGCGCCGGGATGCGTAGAATAGAAGCGTAGCGGGCGCCCGGCGCCCATCTTTCCTCGCGTGGGCCCCGGCCCGCGCGATCTCCGACTTTCCCCGGTCGCGCGTTGCGCGGCCGCCTCTGCGACGCTGTGAAAACACCTTTACCCATTACCAGGCTGACGCAACGCATCGGCCACGACTTCTCCGACACGGCGCCGCTCAAGGAAGCGCTGACCCATCGCAGCTATGGGCAGCCGAACAATGAGCGGCTGGAATTCGTCGGTGACGGCATCCTCAACTACACCGTGGCACGCATGCTGTTCGACAGTTTTCCGGAACTGCCGGAAGGCAAGCTGTCGCGGCTGCGCGCCAATCTGGTCAACCAGAGCACGCTGGCCGAAATCGCGCGCGAGCTGAACATGGGCGACTGCCTGTTCCTCGGCGACGGCGAGCGCAAGAGCGGCGGCCACGACCGGCCGTCCATTCTCGCCGACGCGATGGAAGCGCTGTTTGCCGCGGTCAGCGTCGACGCCGGCTTTGCCGCCGCCGAGGGCGTGGTCCGCCGGCTGTATGCGTCGCGCATCGCCGGCATCGACCTGAACCGGCAGGCGAAGGATGCCAAGACCCATCTGCAGGAAGTGCTGCAGGCAAGGCGCCTGCCACTGCCGGCCTACCGGATCGTCAACCAGACCGGCGACGCCCACCTGTCGCACTTCGACGTGGCCTGCGACATTCCTGCCCTTGGCATTGCCAGCCGCGGCGAGGGCGCCAGCCGCCGCGCCGCCGAGCAACTCGCGGCCGAACGTGCGCTCGACCTGATCGCCGCGCACGATGATGCCGCCAAACCCCGACACAAACTGTGACCGCATGACCGATCTTACTGAAAACCTGCCCGACAACTTCCGCTGCGGTTTCGTCGCGATTGTCGGCCGCCCGAACGTCGGCAAGTCGACGCTGATGAACCACATGATCGGACAGAAAATCTCGATCACGTCGGAAAAGGCACAGACCACGCGGCTGCGGGTGACCGGCATCGAGACGCGCCGGGACGTGCAGTACATCTTCGTCGACACCCCGGGCTTCCAGACCCGCCACCGCAATGCGCTGAACGATGCGCTGAACCAGAGCGTGCGCAGCACGCTGTCCGACGTCGATTGCGTGCTGTTCGTGCTCGAGGCCGGCAAGTTCGGTCCGGCCGATCTCGAAGTCATGGCGCTGCTGCCGAAACACCGGCCGGTGATCTGCGTGATCAACAAGGCCGACCAGCTGAAGGACAAGGCGGAAATGGCCGGCTTCCTGGTCAAGATCAGCGAAGCGCATCCGTTCGTCGACATCATTCCGGTCAGCGCCAAGCATGGTCAGCGGCTGGACGAACTGATGGACCTGATCACGCCGCACCTGCCGGTCGGCGTGCCGCTGTACCCGATCGACATGGTCACCGACAAGAACGAACGCTTCCTCGCCGCCGAAATCGTGCGCGAAAAGCTGTTCCGCTACCTCGGCGAGGAACTGCCGTACGCGATGAACGTCGAGACCGAGGCCTTCGAGCTTGACGGTGCGATGCGTCGCATCCACGTACAGGTGCTGGTCGACAAGCCGGGACAGAAAGCGATCGTCATCGGCAAGAACGGCGAAAAGCTGAAGAAGATCTCGACCGAGGCGCGGATGGACATGGAACGGCTGTTCGACGGCAAGGTGTTCCTGCAGGTCTGGGTCAAGGTCAAGGGCGGCTGGGCCGACGACGTCCGCTTCCTCAAGCAGTTCGAACTCTGATCGTGCCCCGCCGTTCCGTCAGTGGCTGACACCATGTCCAGTCCGGGAAAAGTCACCCGCCAGCCGGCCTATGTACTGCATGCCATGCCGTACAAGGAAACCAGCCTGCTGGTCGAAGTGCTGACGCGCGACTACGGCCGGCTCGGGCTGGTGGCACGCGGCGCCCGCCGCCCGCGGGCGGCAATCCGTGGCGTGCTGCTGCCGTTTGCACCGCTGGAAATCGGCTGGTTCGGCAAGGGCGAGGTCAAGACCCTGGCCGACGCCGACTGGCTGGGCGGGCTGCCGCAACTGGCGGGCGGCCGGCTGATGGCCGGTTTCTACCTGAACGAGCTGTTGCTGAAGCTGCTGGCGCGCGAGGACCCGCATGAAACGGTGTATGCCGACTATGCGGCGACGGTACGCGAACTGGCCGCTGCCGATGCCCGGCTGGCGCCGGCGCTGCGCCGCTTCGAGCTGCGGCTGATCGCCGCGCTCGGCTATGCGCCGCAGCTGGATGCCGACCGCGACGGCCAGCCGCTGGACCCGGAGGCCGAATACGGCTTCGTGGCCGGCGAGGGCGCCTGTCTGGATGGCGACGCCGGTTGTCGCATCAGCGGCGCGACGCTGCTGGCGCTGGCGGTGGAAACCTTCTCCGATCCGCGCGTGCTGCGCGAAGCGCGGCAGCTGAACCGGCATTTGCTGGGCCATATCCTCGGCGAGACCGAACTGGCCACCCGGCTGCTGCTGAACGAAGTCACCGCGCTCGGCGACTGAGCCGGCGGGTGGATCGAAAACGTCGCCCGGCTTCGGTACAATCGGGGCCGTCATCCAATCCTGTCCGGGACCGCAACATGCTTCTCCTCGGTGTCAACATCGACCACGTCGCCACGCTTCGCAACGCCCGCGGTACCCGCTATCCGAGTCCGGTCGAGGCGGCCCTGGTCGCCGAGACGGCCGGCGCCGACCTGATCACCCTGCATCTGCGCGAAGACCGCCGCCATATCCGCGATGCCGATCTGGCCGTGATCCGCGCCTCGATCAAGACGCGCATGAATCTCGAAATGGCGCTGACCGACGAAATGCTCGACAACGCACTGCGGGTCGCCCCGCAGGACGTCTGTCTGGTGCCGGAAAAGCGCGAGGAACTGACCACCGAGGGCGGGCTGGACGTGATCCGCTACTTCGAGACCATCCGCCACTACACCCGCCAGCTGCAGGCCAACGGCACCCGCGTGTCGCTGTTTATCGATCCCGACGACGAACAGATCAAGGCCGCACAGGAAACCGGCGCCACGGTGATCGAGCTGCATACCGGCCGCTACGCCGATGCCGAGGGCGAGGCGGTCCATCAGGCCGAACTGGTCCGCATCCGTCATGCCGCGCTGTATGGCGACGAGCTGGGTCTGGTGGTCAACGCCGGCCACGGGCTGAACTACCACAACGTCAAACCGATCGCGGCCATCCGCGAAATCCGCGAACTCAATATCGGCCACGCCATCATTGCCCAGGCGCTGATGACCGGGCTGGCGCCGGCAGTGCGCGAGATGAAGACGCTGATGCTCGAAGGCCGGCACGACGCGCGATGATTGTCGGCATCGGGACCGACCTGGTCGAGATTGTCCGTTTCGACGCGCTGCTGGCGCGGCATGGCGCGCGCGCGGGCCAGCGCATCCTCGCACCGGAGGAACGCGACGAATGGGCGCGTGCGGCGCTGCCGGCGCGCTTTCTGGCCAAACGCTTCGCTGCCAAGGAAGCGTTTGCCAAAGCCGTCGGCACCGGCGTGCGTGCGCCGGTTCTGCTGACCGCCATCCGCATCGGTCACGATGCGCTTGGCAAGCCGGAACTGGCATTCGAGCCGGTACTGGCCGCGTGGCTGACCGCGCGCGGCATCCGCCGTACCCATCTGTCGATCAGCGACGAACGCAGCCTGTGCTCGGCCTTTGTCGTGCTGGAAGGGTGAGCGGCGGCCGACCGCCGCCGGACGTGATACCATTCATGGTTTGACACAGAACAAGTTTTCCGCCATGAGCATTGTCATCAAGCAGGGCGACGACATCGCCAAGATGCGTGTCGCCTGCAGACTCGCGTCCGAAGTTCTCGACTACATCACCCCGTTCGTCCAGCCCGGTGTCACCACCGGCGAACTCGACCGCCTGTGCCACGAGTACATGACCCAGGTGCAGGGCACGATTCCGGCGCCGCTGAACTACGCGCCGGACGGCGGCACGCCGTATCCGAAGTCGATCTGCACGTCGGTCAACCAGGTGATCTGCCACGGCATCCCCGGAGACAGGGTGCTGAAGAACGGCGACGTGATGAATATCGACATCACCGTGATCAAGGATGGCTGGCATGGCGATACCAGCCGCATGTTCCTGATCGGCAACAAGGTCACGCCGCAGGCGAAACGGCTCAGCGACATTACCTATGAATGCATGTGGAAGGGCATCGACATCGTCCGCCCGGGCATTCACCTTGGCGATATCGGCCATGTGATCCAGCGTCATGCCGAGAACGCCGGCTACACCATCGTCCAGGAGTTCTGCGGCCATGGCGTCGGCGAGAAGTTTCACGAAGACCCGCAGGTGCTGCATTATGGTCAGCCCGGTACCGGCGTGGAAATCCTGCCCGGCATGATCTTCACCATCGAACCGATGCTGAACGCCGGCAAGCGCCATATCCGCATCAAGCCGGACGGCTGGACCGTGGAGACCAAGGATCGCAGCCTTTCGGCGCAGTGGGAACACACGATCCTGGTGACTGAAGACGGCCATGAGGTGCTGACGGTCTCGGCCGGCACGCCGCCGCGTCCGGTGTTCTGAACGAGACGCGACAGCGGCAATGAAAAACGGGCAGCGAAAGCTGCCCGTTTGCGTTACCGGCCGGAAAGTCCGGTCAGAACGAGTGCTTCAGCGCCAGGCCGTAGGCTTGCGGGTCGGCACCGGCAGCGATCGTCGGGTTGTTCACGCCGAAGTTGGCAGTGGCAGCCTTCTTGTTGTCGATCTGGGTGGCGTAGGCAAGGATCTGCGTACGCTTGGACAGGTCGTAGGTTGCACCCAGCACCCACTGGTTGGCCTTGTAGTCGCCACCGTTGGTCTTGCCGTCAGCCTTGCCGACCATCGTGTACGAAGCCTTCAGGCCAAAGGCGCCGAACTGGTAGCCACCGACCAGGGTCCAGCTGTCCTGATTGTAGGTATCGTAGTCGACATATTCGTAGCCGGCGCCGAGCATGGCATTGCCAAACTTGTAGCTGACCGCGGCCAGGTAGCCGTCGAGCTTGTTGTCGACAATGATCGTCGGCGTCAGCGAGTTGGTGAAGTTGCTGCGGTCGGTGGCGTGGTTGTAACCCAGCGAAGCGGTCAGGCCGTTTGCCGAGTACTTGACGGCGGCGCCGTACACGCTGGCATCCGTGCGATCTTCACCCACGTAGGTGCGGTCTTCGTCTGCCGAGTAGCTGGCTGCAAACTGGACGCCGCTGAATACCGGCGACAGATACAAGGCGGTATTGGCGCGACGCGCACCGGCGCGGCCGAAGGTGGTGTCCTTGCTCCAGGCGTTGTCGGCCGAGGTGTTGGTCATGATGTTCAGGCCAACGCTGTCGCCGATAACCTTGTATGCATCATCATGACGGCCGAGGCGTACTTCGCCGAAGCCACCTTGCAGGCCAACGAACGAGTTGCGGGTTGCCCAGTTCGAGGTGGTGTCACCATCAACCGACAGGCCTTGTTCAACCTGCCATACCGCCTTGAGACCGTTGCCCAGATCTTCGCCGCCCTTGAAGCCGATGCGGGAGTTTTCGTTCTGGATGCGAATGCGGCCCTTGTACTGCTGGGCATCCGGCAGGGTCGCGCCGGTCGTGTTGTTCTTGGCACCGGTAGCCTGAACGTATTCCACGCCCGCGCTGATGAAGCCGTAGATAGTCGTATCGGCCATGGCGACCGGGGCAGCAAATGCGCCGGCGAGGGCGGCGGCAATCAGTTTCTTGTTCATCAAAGCATCACTCCACTGGGGTCTTGAATCTTGTCCATCGTTCGTTGACGACGTGCCGGTGACTATACCGTGGGGGTATGGCATTCGGATGACAAAACTGTTGCATGCAGCGTGTTTCAGGGGATTTATGTTGTCATAAAACAACAGAAAATTAGGATGGGTTTGTTTTATGTTGCTTTCTTGCAGCGCAACATGAAGGCGGGATGCTGATGGCGTAAATTCTGCAGGGCGGCATGCATGGCTTTCATGCCGCCCTGAGCGCAGCCCTGGTGCCGGCAGCGCGACGGATAAAACAACAAAAAACCGGGCAAAGCCCGGCTGGTGTTGTTTTTTCGCCGCAGTCGGGTCAGGCCAGGAAGCGGCTCGGGTACACCTCGTCGATCAACTGGCGGCAGTCGATCACCCGCAGATCGTTGTCGCGGGCGAACGACATCAGAAACTGGAACACGCGCGGGTCGATTTTCTCCAGCTTCTTGTCCACGGCGACGCAGCGGACGTTTTCCAGCAGCAGCGGCCGGACGTAAGCATGGTATTCGAGTTTTTTCTGGTCGGATTCGAACGAGGCCAGAATGCCGGACAGACGCTCGGCCCAGTCGCTGGGACGGAAAGTCCTGCCCTCGTTGGTAATGCCCTGGATGACGATTTCGTACGGATTGCAGATCATGATGTGGCCAGGCGGACTGGCAAGCCCTCTTATTTTTTGCGCTCGATCAAAAAGTTGCGCATGGCGATTTTACTTGAAGCGGGAGCGCGACCCAAGCATCGTCCGTGTTGCGCTGCCGCATTTGCGCCCGCTGCCGGCGCCGGTCTCAACTGAATCGGGTGTGCAGCCACTCCAGCAGGCGCTGGGCCGCTGCGCGTTCCCGCGTATCCAGCATCAGCATGTGGCCGGTGCCGGGCAGGATTTCCGCCGCCACCCCGAAGTGGGTGGCGGTTGCCAGCAGGTCGGTGCTGCCGATAATGCGGTCGTCGGCACCGCCCATCACAAGCGCCGGCAGGCGGTCATGCATCGGCGGCAGTGACAGGATGCCGACAAGCATCATGTCGAACACGGCGCGCATCGATTCCGGCTGGAAGCGTCCCAGCCACTGCGCGAGCCGCTCATCCGGCATATCGGCACTGAACAGCAATTCCTTTGCCTTGCCGAGGCTCGGATGATAATCAGGGCCGCTCTGGAACAACTGCACGGCAGCCAGCAGGTCGGGGGTGTGCCACAGCATGGCCAGCGAGGCATGGGTCATGCCGGTCGGCGGTACCGATGCCAGCATGGCCACACCGGCCGCCGGATGGCCCTGTTCCAGATAGCGCTGGATCACATACCCGCCCATCGAATGGCCGATCAGCACCGGTGGTGCCGGCAGCGTGGTGGCGATCTGCGCCACATTGCGCACGTAGTCGTCGATGCCGATGGCGGCGAGCCAGCTGTGACCATCGCTGTCGCCATGCCCTTCCAGGCTCAGCGCATGCGCGCTCCAGCCGTTGGCGGCAAACCAGGGCAGCCAGAACTCGTCCCAGACCCAGGCGCTGGAGTAGGCGCCGTGAACGAACAGCAGCGGCGGTCGCGTGTCGGCGGCTGCCGGCAGACGGGAAATCAGTTCCAGCTTCAGGGGAGGGGTCATGGCAGGCGCTGTCGTGTCGTGAGGGGCTATGGTGATGGCATGGCGGTGACTTGCCAAGCAGGAGTGTGAAAAGGATGTTGTCGTGCGCGGTGGCGCCCGACGATCACTCGGTCACGGTGCGGCGGAAAGCGTCATGGCAGCTCTTGCAGCTTTGCGCCAGCTGGCCATAGGCCGGGCTGACATCGGCGAGCTTCAGTGCCGGCTTGCCGGCGGTCACTGCCGCCAGCTGGTCGGCGTGCTGGTAGAAGGTGTCGCGGGCTTTGGCGAAACGGGCCGGCTCGCTCCAGATTTCCGGACGGGCCTTGCTGCTGCCGGTCGGGGCGGTGGAGAAGTGGGCGAAAGGCTTGCGTGATTCGTCCTTCAGCTGCGCGGCCAGCTCGGCGAAGCGGATCGGATCGAACGGCTGCTTCTCGCGGACCATCAGCCCCAGCGGCTCGAAGGTGTTCAATACCGACTTGAACGCCTGTACCCGGTCGCGGGTTTCGGGGTCCTGCGGTTTTTCACTGGAACAGGCGCTCAGGGCGACAAGGGCGGCAAGGCAGACAGACAGGGACGGCTTCATGAGTTCTTCGGCGCAGGGCGGAATCAAAACGACGGCGGATTATGGACCGGGTCGCGGCTTTTTTCATCTGCCATGAGCCCGGAAGCGAAATGCCGCCCCGTGGGGCGGCATCAGACTGCTCATCAAGGTGGGCGCCGGCAGTTGCAGAGGCGCCGGTGCCGACGCTGTCGTGAGCAGGGCGGAGACTCAGTCCTTCTTGAACTGGTCGTGGCAAGCCTTACAGGTCTGGCCTGCGGCGCCGAAGGCCGGCTTCACGTCGGCCAGCGTGGTGGCGGTGGCGGCAACCTTGGCCAGTTCGGCAATCTTGGCCTGATGGCTGTCGGCCTGCTTCTTGAACTCGGCCGGCTTGGTCCAGATTTCCGCACGGGCTTCGGTCTTGCCCTTGTCGCTGCCGGCCGGGAAGTACTGCCACGGCTGGCTCGACAGGGTTTCCATATTGGCGGCGTACTTGGCGAACTCGTCCTTGTTCCAGGCGGTCTTGCCCTTGACCATGTCGCCCATGGCGCCGAACGACTTCTTGTATTCCTTGAACACGTGCTTGCGCGCCTGGATCGGGTCCTTGGCGGGGGCGGCGGTGGCTGCGTGGGCGGTCAGGCTGAGGCCAGCCAGCAGAATGGCGGCAAGCGTAAGCGGCTTGTTCATGTGAGGAGCTCCTGGAAGCGTGAAAAAAAGAGTGTCCGGGCTATTTAGCGGGTGGGGAGTTAACGCTGACTTAAATCCATGCGCCCGCCATGGGAATGAGCGCGGTCACGCGCATTCCGCATGGGGCGGGAGCGGCTCAGTACGGCATCGGCTTGTTGTCGTTCAGGAACAGGAAGCCCTTGACCACCCGGTAGATGTACCAGATCCAGGCCACGCCGCCGATGACCAGGCCAAGGCCGAACCAGAAAGTCAGCCCGGCCAGCACGCCCCACAGTACGGAAAACCAGAATGTGCGCATCTGCCAGCGGAAGTGGCTCTCGTACAGGGTGCCGGCGACATCCTCGCGCTTGATGTAATTGACGACGATGGCAACGATGGCGGTGACGCCGATAAACAGCGACAACCCGTACAGGCCGTAGACGACCAGGGTCAGCGTGCGCAGCGAGTCGTCACCCGGGCGGTGAATCTGCAAGTCGGTCATGGAGAACTCCGGGATGCCATGAAAAATGAAACCCTACCACAGCCCCGGGATTGCCGATGGTGATGTTATAAAGTAACATTCGTCCGGTTTTCACTTTCCCTGCTGCTGGAGTTGTCGTGCCGCATCCCGATTTTCTGCTGGCTGCCGACCGCCATTGCGTCGCCCACGGTGCCCGCCTGACCGATACCCGGCGCCGCGTGCTGGAACTGGCGCTGGCACGCGAAGGCGTGGTCAAGGCCTACGATCTGCTGGCGGACCTGCAGACCGAACGCGGCCAGGTCGCGCCGCCGACGGTCTACCGTGCGCTGGAGTTTCTGGTCGACCAGGGCCTGCTGCACCGGGTCGAGGCCCTGAACGGTTACATCGTCTGCCATCACTTCGACTGCCCGCACGAGAGCCTGCTGCTGGTGTGCGAGGCCTGTGGTGGGGTCACGGAGCTGGATGGCAGTCCGGCGCTGGTTGCACTGCGCGCAGCGGCCTCGGAGGCCGGTTTTGCCCCGCGTCGCGATGACGTGATGCTGTCCGGTCGTTGCCGGGAGTGCCGCGCATGAACCCGACCCGTACCCCGGTCAACCTGATTACCGGCTTTCTCGGTACCGGCAAGACCAGCACCATCCTGAAACTGCTTGAACAGAAGCCGGTCGACGAAATCTGGGGCGTGATCGTCAACGAGTTCGGCGACATCGGCATCGATGGCGCCGTGCTCGGCGATCGCGACGGCATGGACGTGCGCGAAATCGCTGGCGGCTGCCTGTGCTGCGTGACCGGCCCGCAGCTGACGACGACCGTGGTCAGGCTGATCCGCGAACGGCGGCCGGCCCGGCTGCTGATCGAGGCCAGCGGACTGGCCCATGCATCCAATCTGGTCGACGACCTGCGCCGTGCGCCGCTGGGCGACGCACTGGACGTGCAGGCAACGCTGACCCTGGTCGATCCGCGCCAGTTCGTTGTACTCAACTATCGCAACCACCCGATCTACGGTGACCAGGTCGCCTGCGCTGACGTGCTGGTCGCCACCAAGTGCGATCTGGCCGATGACGGGGTGATGACCCGCTTCCGTGCCCAGACCGCCGATCTGTTCCCGCCGAAGACCGCCGTGGTTCAGGCTGACCATGGCGCCATCGACCTGTCGCTGCTCGATCTGCCGGCCCGGCCGGCCGGCCGCTATCGCGTCAGACGCGATACGCCGGACAGCGGCTTCGTCACCAGCGGCGTGACCTGGCCGGCCGACGTCGTGTTCGATGCCGACCGGCTGTGCGCAGTCTTCGACCGCATCACCGGACAGGTACCCGGCCTGGTGCGCGCCAAGGCGGTGATGAACCTCGGCCGCGACTATGCGTGGTTCAACTGGGTCGAGGGCGTCTGGGGCGCGCAGACCGTCGCCTGGCGCCGCGAAAGCCGCTTTGAACTGATCGCGCCGCAGGATGCGCCCGACACCCTGACCGATGCGCTGGCGGCCTGCATCATCGCCGCCTGATCCCTGTTGCCATTACGGAAAACGAATCCGAATCCATGAACTTGTCCCGTCTTTTTCCCGTGAGCCTGCTGGCCGCCTCGGTCTGGCACCGGCTCGCGCTGGCCGCCGTCGCCGCCGTCCTGCTGTGGCTCGCCGTCGGCTGGGCGCTGGAGTCCGCATGACCATCGCGCTCAAGAATGTTACCGTCTCCTACCGGCGCCGCCCGGCCATCCATCACGTGTCGGCCGAGTTCGCCAGCCACCATGCCACGGCGATCTTCGGCCCGAATGGCGCCGGCAAGTCGACCATCCTCAAGACCCTGATGGGGTTTCTGAAACCCGATACCGGTCACGTCGAACTGGACGGACTGCGGCGTGCGCAGATCGCCTACATGCCGCAGGCGGCGCAGATCGACCGCACGCTGCCGGTCACGGTGCTGGACACCGTACTGACCGGTGCCTGGTGCACCACCGGTGCTTTTGGCGGCGTCGGCCGCGCCGGCCTGCAGCGCGCGGCGCAGGCGCTGGCCGACGTCGGCCTGCACGGCTTCGAGCGGCGCAGCATCGGCGAGCTGTCCGGCGGCCAGTTCCAGCGCGTGCTGTTCGCCCGCATCCTGATGCAGGACGCACCGCTGATCCTGCTCGACGAGCCGTTTGCCTCGGTCGACGCCAAGACCACCTTCGACCTGCTGGCCTTTGTGCGGCGCTGGGAAGCGGAAGGGCGCACCGTCATTGCCGTGCTGCACGACTACGAGCAGGTACGCGCCTATTTCGACACCACGCTGCTGCTGGCGCGCGAAGTCATCGCCTTCGGTCCGACCGAAACCGTGCTGACCGAAGCCAATCTGGCGCGTGCCAACCATATCGCCACCCACTGGCAGGCTCATCCGCCGGTGTGCGTGGTGCCGGAACAGGAGGCCGCATGACCGTCACCGGCCTGTTGTTGTCACCTTTCATCGAATTCGGCTTCATGCGCCGGGCGCTGGTGGGCTGCTTTGCCCTTGCGCTGGGCTGCGGCCCGATCGGTCTGTTCCTGGTCATGCGCCGCATGAGCCTGATGGGCGATGCCATGAGCCATGCCGTGCTGCCCGGGGCGGCGGTGGGCTTTATCCTGGCCGGGCTGAGCCTGCCGGCGATGTCGATCGGCGGCTTTGCCGCCGGCGTGCTGGTGGTCATCGCCGCCGGCGTGGTGACCCGCTACACCACGATCAAGGAGGATGCGAGCCTGGCCGCGTTCTACCTGATGTCGCTCGGCCTTGGCGTGCTGCTGGTATCGCACTTCGGCAGCAATATCGACCTGATCCACATCCTGTTCGGCAGTGTGCTGGCGGTCGACGACGGTGCGCTGCTGCTGGTGACCGCCATCGCCACGCTGTCGATGTTCGGCCTGGCGGTCATCTACCGGCCGCTGCTGCTGGACAGCTTCGATCCGATGTTCCTGCAGTCAGTAGGTGCACGCAGCAATGTGTACTACCTGCTGTTCATGGTCCTGGTGGTGCTGAATCTGGTCGCCGGCTTCCAGGCGCTGGGTACGCTGATGGCGGTCGGCCTGATGATGATTCCGGCAGTGACCGCGCGGCTGTGGGCCAATTCCATCGGCCGCATGCTGGCAGTGGCAGTCGGCGTCGCCATGCTGGCCGGCTACGTCGGGCTGCTGGCGTCCTATCATCTGGACCTGCCGTCCGGGCCGGCCATCGTGCTGTCGGCCGGGCTTATCTATCTGCTGTCGCTGTTTGTCGCGCCGCAGGGCGGCGTGCTGCCGCGCTTCATCCGCGGTCGCCATCTGAGCGGCTGACCCCCTTTCCCTTTCTGCCTTAATTCGACCCTGACTCCGTCCTTCGGGATGGCGTCCGGGTCCGTGCAACCTCATGGAGTCGGAATCATGCAAAAAAAGCTTATTTTCGCCCTGCTGGCGACGCTGCCGATGCTGGCCCACGCGGCGCAGAAACTGCCAGTGGTCGCGAGTTTCAGCATCCTCGGCGACGTCGTGCAGCAGATCGGCGGCGACCGGGTCGAGGTCAGGACCCTGGTCGGTCCGGACCAGGACGCCCATGTATTCCAGCCGCGTCCGCAGGACGTGAAGACGCTTGCGGCTGCCCGCCTGTTCGTCGTCAACGGGCTCGGCTTCGAGGGCTGGATGCCGCGCATGAGCAAGGCGACCGGCTACAAGGGCACCACCCTGGTAGCCAGTGAGGGCATCAAGCCGCTGAAGAGCGAGGAAGAAGAGAAAGATCATGATCACGCCGGCCACGACCACGGCAACTTCGACCCGCATGTCTGGAACAACCCGCAGAACGTGCGGGTGTGGACGCGCAATATTGCCGCCTCGCTGAGCAAGCTCGACCCGGAAGGGCGCGACTACTATGCGCAGCGCGCTGCCGCCTACGACAAGCAACTGGCCGACCTCGACCGCTGGGCCGCGCAGACCTTCGGCCAGCTGCCGGTGGCCAAGCGCAAGGTCATTACCGGCCATGATGCGTTCGGCTATCTGGCACGCCGTTACCAGATCACCTTCCATGCGCCGCAGGGGCTGTCGACCGAATCGGAAGCCTCGGCGAAGCAGGTGGCCGGGCTGATCCGCCAGATCAAGGCCTCCGGCATCAAGGCGGTGTTCGTCGAGAACATTTCCGACCGGCGTCTGGTCGACCAGATTGCGCGCGAAAGCGGTGCCAGCGTCGATGGCAAGCTGTACTCGGACGCCCTGTCGCGTGACGCCGCTGCCCGCAGCTATACCAGCCTGTTCCGCCACAATGTCGAACAGCTGTCCGCCGGGATGAAAAAGAACTGAACCGGCGTTTCTCCTCCGTGCAGACAGCCCGCCGGCCCCCTGGCGGGCTGTGTCGCGTCAGGGATGGAAATGCACCCGCTCATCGAATCCGGGCTGGTCGCTGGCGGCGCGCGCCTCGACCTCCAGCGCGTTGTGCCGGTAGCCGTGGCGCAGGGTCTGCCATGCATAGCGCAGCAGAAAGCCGGCCAGGCCGTAGCGGTGGTATTGCAGCACATGGCAGGCTTCGTGCCGGCGCCAGCGCACGTCATCCAGGAACGCCTGTGCCGGCACCCCCCACAGCAGCAGGCGACGGCCAATCACCATCGCCGCCGCCCGGCCGCCCAGCACCCGGGCGGCGAGACGGGCGAGGAGGGCGTTTTCGATGATGCGGCAGTCGATCGGGCGGGACATGGACGGGCAGAAGGGCGGCAACAAGGTTGTCAGTATCGCATCCACACCGGACAATGCCGACTCCGGTCAAGCTGTCCTGCGGAGTCACTGCACATGAATCGATCCGTTTTCCGTCCGGCCCTCGCCGCCCCGCTGTTGCTGGCACTGTCGCTGACCGCCTGCGTGGCTCCCGGTCCCACCGGCAAGAGTGGCGACGGCTGGTCGCTGCCGACCTTCGGCGGGCTGGGACACAATGAAGAAGACCAGTTGCTGGCCGAAGCCAATGCCCTGGCCGGGCAGGTCGGCAATGGCCAGCTGACCCGGCTGCAGGCCGCTGACCGGCTCGACCAGAAGCGCCTGGCGCTGGTGGGTCACAATGCCATCGACGATGCGCTGTTCAAGGCCTATCGCGATCAGACCGTGCTGCTGCAGCGCGGCCAGATTGCCCAGGCCGACCTGCGCACGCGACTGGTCAGGGAAATTGACCGCGCCCGCCGCAACTGGAATGCCATGCCCTTGCCGCAGCGGCCCAATGCCGCCTTTACCCGTTTCCTGATAAGGATCTATGACCAAGCACCGCTCTGAACCCCGCTTCGACCCCGAGTCGCCTTGCCCGTGTGGCCACCCGGCCGCACTGGTCGAATGCTGCTGGCCGCGCCTGGCCGGCCGGCTGCCCGCACCGACCGCCGAAGCGCTGATGCGCTCGCGCTATACCGCCTATGTGCTGGAGCACGCCGAGTACCTGCTGCTGAGCTGGCACCCGGATACCCGTCCGGATGCGCTGGACTTTGATGAACCGCTGAAGTGGACCGGATTGCAGATCGAGTCCACCGAGGCCGGTGGCGAAAACGACAGCGAAGGTACCGTGACCTACGTTGCCCGCTACAAGCTGGGCGGGCGGGCGCGCAAGATCCGCGAAAAAAGCCGCTTCACCCGCGTCGACGGGCGCTGGGTCTATGTCGATGGGGATATCGACGACTGACGTCGCTCAGGCGCGTGGCCGCTGGCCATCATCTTCCACCCCGACCCGGCTGGCCGCCTGATAGGCGCTGACCGCCCGGATGCGCTGGGCATGGATCGGCTCGGCCGCACGCGCGGCCGGCTGCAGCGGGGCCGAGGCCATCACCCCGTACAGGCCGCTGGTCAGCGTGTCCTCCAGCTGGCGCGCAGCGGTCGAGATGGTCACGCTGGTTGCGGTCGTCTCTGCAATCCGTTCGGCGGCGGCGGCCTTGATCGTGCCGGTCAGGGCGTCGCTGCGATCAGCCTGCCGCAGCTTGCCCGTCACTTCAGCCTGATTCAGTGCCTCGGCCACCGAGCGGGCACTGTCCTGATTGGCCACCAGATTGCTGCGCACCGTATTGATGTACGAGGCGGCCTGGGTGGCGCGAAGCATGTCTGTCGTGCTCATCGTGTCGTCTCCTGTTCTCTCTGGCCACTGCCACTGCTGGCAGTGTTGCGATCACCGGCTTCATATTGTCCGAGTCTGTTTCGAGCCAATAGTTCATTACGGGCAAGCGCCGTATTGTCATTCTTTCATATACGTTCTGGTATGTATATATAAAAATGCCTTCCTGCCTGGCAGGAGAGTCGCGTGGAAATGGAGCGGGTCACATTGCCTTACGAGGAAAAGTAGAGGTGGGGATGCTTCAGATACACGGCCGGGCGGATGGCACTGGAGATGAAACTGTTGGCAATGGTGGTCCGCAGCGCCTTGAAACCGGCCTGGGGCTGGAAGACTGACAGGCTGGATCCGGGAGCAACATTCTGTCCCAGGGGCTGTGCGGCGACCCGATAGTGATAGCCGGTCACCTGCCGTTGCAGCGTGTTGGCAAGGCGCTGTGCCTGTGCCCCCATTTTTCCGCCCACTGCACTGTAGCAGGACACCAGACGTATTTTCTGCCCGGGCAAAAGCGGAATATTTTGCAACTGCCTGCCCAGTGTGCCACCCGAAATCAGTCTGGTACTCAAGGTCGTACCTGGTGCGCCGTGTGCGTTGACTGCCGCGACCAAGGGGTCGGTGAGGTCCACGGTCATATCGCCAAGCAAGTAGATCTTTCCGCTTGCCGATACCGACCATGTGAGTCTGGAGCTGGAATAGGCAGCCAGAATGCGCGGGGTGCCGAGACCAAGCAGCGTGGCGCCGATACCCAGTCCCAGCGAGACCCATCCCAGAATGCGTGAGGTTTCGGGGTCCGACTTTTCCAGGAGCGCAGAGGCGATGGCGGTTGATCCGGCCGCCAGTCCCAGCAGCGTGCCCGTTGCGACGAGACACAGGGCCAGGCCAGTCGTCAATGGTGCGGCAAAGCAGACGGTGAGCAGGGTGAGCACGATGCCAAGAGCGCCCAGAATGACCCCCACCGTGCTGTTGCTGGCGAGTGGCTTTCTGCTGTACGGGGAGGGCATCATGTAGTGCCAGAACGGGATGAATTGCATATACAGCTGAATTTCCGGTGCGTAGCTGTATGTCCCGTCCTTCGGCAGGTACAACTGACTGCGCGGGCCAATCCAGTCAATGCGCTCGCCATGCATGCCGATCTTTGGCCGGGTATCGCCACTCCCCGCCGGCGCCTGCAGGCCGTCGCTGTCCGGTTCGGGCTCAGGATCCGGCTCCGGCTCAGGCTCCGGTTCGCTCTCCCCCTGATAACTGTCGTTCTCGTCCTGCCCGACCACATACCACGGGCACGGCCGCTGCAGCCGGTAGTTGCCGTCGCCACGCTGGGTCAGCACCGGCTTCAATGTCGCATCCCGGTACTGCTGCGCAAACGGCAGCGGCGGTGCCTCGCGTGCCGGCCGGCTGCGGTCCACGCAGTAGCCCGGATACTGCAGCAGCGCCAGTCCGCCCGCGCTGCACTCGTCTCCCGCCGCCACCTGCCAGCGCACCGTCAGTGGTCCGCTGACCGCTTCCCCGCTTTCGTCGTAGACAAAGTCGCCGTTTTCGCTCAGCCGGTAGCCGTCTCCCGGTTCGACCAGCTGCACCGTCCGCCACGCCCGGTCGTGCCCGTCCCGGTAATCCATCCGCTGCCGGATCTGCCGCGCCGGATCCGTGCTCACCCGGTCGGCGCTCAGTACCAGCCGGTGCGCCGG
>NZ_BAAGUB010000030.1:0-66111 GCF_054781615.1 Microvirgula curvata
AGGTCCTATACTGAAGCCCTCGTACCCTGTACGAGGGCTTCTTTCATTGGTGCGACTGAATGCGCAAAGCCGCCCCCCGTGCCATGCCCGGGGGGCGGCTTTCATGGGCGGTTTACTGCGGGGTGAAATCGAGCAGCTTGCCCCAGGTGTTGCCGCGCCCAACGAATGTACGGGGCAGCAGCCTCGGCAACCTGTCGATGTGGCACATGGACACGGGAGAGTTCAGGGCCCGGGTCGTGCGGCCCAGCACATCGGCGATGTACTGGGCGTTGGCGGCTGCCGGCGCATGGGGGGTAGCTGCATTGCAGGACATCAGATAGAGGGGACTGCCGGGACGGGATCTGGCGTAACCCGAGAACCGGAACAGCTCGTCTGCCCACTCATCGGGTGTGACATACGTCCCATTGATGGTCTGCATGAGCCCGGGTTTCCCGTGAGTCATGACCAGCGAGCCGTCTTTGAATTCTGGCAGAAACAGAAAATGGATTTTGTCCTGTGATTCTGTGGCCTCGACGAAGTTGATGTGGCCATTTTTTATCAGGCGGCCGGTAATGACGCGCCCGGTGGCCTTCACGTAGCTGGCCAGCGCTGGCCCGATCATCCCCGTTACCGCCGAGGCCATGCCCAGCCCAAGCGATATCCAGCCCAGCGTGCGTGCCAGTTCGGGGTCCCGGTCTTCCAGTACGGCGGAGGCGATGCCAGTGGCGCTGGACGCCAGGCCAAGGACAGTGGAGGTTGCCAGCAGCAAGCTGCCCAGGACCGTCATCGCTGCCAGCGTTGCCAGGCCGAGGGTAAGAATGCCGAGCAGGATACCGAGAATGCCCATCCCGAGTCCGAACCCGGCGGAAACACTCATGTAGCCGGAATGATCGCTCCGGTTGACCGGATCACCGCGGCAGAACGCATACGGATTGATGCCGCCACCCGAGAACGGGCAGTACGGGTCTTTGTTCAGGAAGCACTGCAGCATCGGATCATAGCTGCGTGCGCCATCACCCAGGTGATACAGCTGGCTGCGCGGGTTGAGCCAGTCGATGCGTTCACCGTGCATGCCGATTGCGGGGCGGGGGCCGGAACCCGGGACCGCTGGCAGGTTTTCCGGGAGGGAGGATGTTTCGCCTGGCATGGTGGGCTCCTGATGTCCGGCATCCTGAGCAGCCGGTGCCGGTCTGATATGTCGCTTCAAAGCCTGCTATAGGAGATCTGTGCTGCCCCGGTTGTTCTTTCGGACGAATGGCGCGGACCGTCAACCGGCCGTTTTGGGCTGCTTTCATCCATGGTTCAGCGCGGCGCGGAACCGCGCCGTTTTCTCCAGGTGATACAGCAGGCTGCATGCGCCAGTCCGGCCGGCGTGCTGTTCATGCATGCCAGCCAGCGGCGGGGCACCGGTACCCGGAGTGGCCCATGAATGACGGGATGAGGTGGGGGGATGTGGCAGTGTCGCCGGGCACGGCTGGCCTCCCTGTTTTCGGGCGCCGTCGAGGCCGGTCCCGGCCGGGGCGCCGCTTCTGAAACCAGTTTCAGGCCGGGAAACTCCGCGACTGCCAGGCCTGCCTGCAGGACAAGTGGCGGTTAGCGGGCAACCGGCCGTTTTGCCAGCATCCGCTGCAGCGTGCGGCGGTGCATGTTCAGGGCGCGGGCGGTGGCGGAGACGTTGCCGTCGTTCTCGTTCAGTACCCGCTGAAGGTGTTCCCAGGTCAGCCGCTTCAGCGACATCGGGGTGGCCGGGTCGGCCGGGGCGGTCGGCGAGGTGGTCGAATCGGCTTGCAGGGCTGCCAGGATGCTGTCCGCATCGGCCGGCTTGGCCAGGTACTGGGTCGCGCCCAGTTTGATGGCATCGACTGCCGTGGTGATGCTGGCATAGCCGGTCAGTACCAGAATCGGCGTATCCGGCAGTTTTTCGCGCAGGGCCGGAATCCATTTCAGACCACTGCAGCCGCCAAGGTTCAGATCGAGCACGATGCCGTCGATCGGTTGTGGTGTCTCGCTGATGACCTCCAGCGCCCGTTCCGGGGAGACCGCGAGGCTGATGGACAGCCCCTTGCGCTGCAGCACCCGGGACAGCATGGACAGAAAGGCTTCGTCATCGTCGATCAGGAGCAGGTGTGTCATGGGGGGCTAACCGCGTGGGAGGTGGGCAGGGGCAGGGTCAGTGTGGTGCAGACGCCGTCCGCATCGCTGTCCATCCGCAGTGTACCGCCCAGCTTGTCCAGGGTGGCGTGGGCCAGGAACATGCCCAGTCCCATTCCATGCTGCTTGCTGCTGGCCACCGGCATTGCCGGATGGGTGAGCTCCAGCTGCGGCGGCAGACTGCCGGCATGGCGGATGCGGATGACCAGTATCGGTGCCTGCCAGTCGGCCTGGACCGTTATCCGGCCATCGGGGCTGGCGTCGGCGGCATTGTTCAGCAGGTTCAGCAGTGCGGGGCCGAAGCTTGGGTCGAACCAGCGGGTCGGCGCTGTCGCCAGCGCCGGCTGATAGTCGAGCTCGATTTGCGGTCGCAGATTGCGCCAGTTGGCGACCAGATGCCCGAGTTGCTGCGAGACCGGCTCTGCCGGCGACGCCAGCTCGCCGCCCTGCTGTTTCAGGCGTCCCAGCGCGCGGCGGCAGGCACCCAGCTGATTGCGCATCAGCCGGACATCGTCGTCCAGCTCGGGGTCGCCGGCATAGCGTTCGGCCAGGTCGTCGGCCAGCAGGGTCAGGGTATTCAGTGGTGTGCCGAGTTCATGTGCGGCGCCGGCGGCAATCATGCCCAGCGCTACCAGCTTTTCGTCGCGCAGCTGGGTTTCGCGGATGCGGCCCAGCTCCAGTTCGCGCTCGCGCACCGTGCGTGACAGTCTGGCCAGCGGTCCGGCCAGCACGATGCCGCAGACGCAGAAGGTCAGCCACATGCCGGCCAGATGCAGGCTGATCAGCATGTCCGAATGCTCGCCGGCGACCATGATCGGCTGGTGCCAGCGGAACAGCAGGGCATAGGCGAGCATCGACGCGGCGGCCAGCAGCCAGGTCCGGGTCGCAGGCATGGCCTGTGCGGCCAGTGCGATCAGCAGCAGATACATCGACACCAGCGGATTGGCCGGGCCACCGGTCAGGTACAGCAGCGCGGTCAGGCAGAGAAAATCGACACCGAGCTGTATATCGAGCGCGGCCCAGCGCGCCGGGCCGGCGAGACTCCAGACCAGGTTGGCCGAGGCCAGCGAGCAGGCGACCAGGGCCAGGGCCGGCCACGGCAATTCGACTGCGCCCAGATACAGGGCGCCGCCGGCCAGCAGACACAGGCCGAGAATGGCCCAGCGCAGGCGAACGATGCGAATCGACGAGGGAAGGTCCATGACTCGGGGGGCGGGAAAGGGAGCGCTCATTGTACCGGGCAGGGAAAGGGGAAGGGCATTGGCGCTGGTTCGGCAGTGACCGGGCCGAATGTACCTGCCCGGACGGCGATGTGCTTGCGGCATATTGTCGCGCCGGCGTGGTTGCCTTCCGCTCGGACGAGGGAGACTTCTGCTACGGTCAACAGTAGATCTGGTTGTTGTTGCCGTCTTTCCAAGGAGACCTGATGTGAATACCGGACTGATTTCCGCCGTCTCCCTGCTGCATTGCAGCGAACAGGCCGCGCTGGCCAGCCACTGCCTGGCCTTGCCCGGCTATCCGTATGTCTCTGCCATCACGCTGGCGCCGGATGAGGACGGTGTGCCGCTGACCGTGATCAGCACCCTGGCCGAGCACACCAGGCAGTTGCAGGCCGATGCGCATGCCAGTCTGCTGCTGGCCGATGCCACCCTGCCGGCGGATCGCACGCTGAGGATCACGCTGCTGGCCGATGCCATGCCGTGCGAGCGGACACCGGCGCGCCGGCAACGTTTTCTGCGCTACCAGCCCGGTGCGGTCGACTATATCGACTTCGACGATTTTTCCTTCTGGCGCTTCGTGCCGAAGCGGGCGCGCTTCGTGGCCGGCTTCGGTCGCATGGGCTGGTTCGATGGCGCCGAGCTGCTGCGGCCGGCGCTGCCGTTCGAAGCCGAGGCCATCGCCGGGCTGACCGGCCAGGGCTGGCATGTGCTCGGCGTCGACAGTGGTGGCTGTGATCTGCGCCTGCTCGATCTTCGCCGCCGGATCACCTTCGAGCGACCGCCGCAGGATGTGGACGAGGTGCTGGCTGCCGTGGCCGCAGGCGGGGCAGCGGCGGCATGAGTGTCGCCCGGCCGGTCATCGGCAACGTCTGGGGCCTGGTCCGGCCCTGCTGGTCCGGTGACGACCGTCGCCGTGCCTGGGGTCAGCCTGCGCGCCGTGCTGTGCTATCCGGCAAAAGCCGGTGCGATCGATGACCGGCAGCTGGTGGCCATCCTGCACGAGGCGGGGCTGGTGCATTTCAGCAACCGGCTCGACCACTGTGAATCCTGGGCGCACGTGATGAGTCTGGGCGAGCAGCAGCGGATCGCGCTGGCCCGGGTACTGCTCGATCCGCCGGATGTGCTGTGCCTGGATGAGGCGTCCAGTGCGCTGGACGAAGACATGGAGCAGCAGTTGTACGCCCGTATCGTCGCTGTCATGCACAGCGGCATCCTGCTCAGCGTCGGTCATCGTGCCACTCTCGATGCCGGCCTGTTCATGCCGGCCGGGTCCGCCTCCGCCATCCGGGCTATGGTCTGACGCTATGTAGTCGGATATATTGCGCCTGGTATTCCCTAGCCAGAGTCGCAGCCCATGCCGTTTGCCACCGATCTTGCCCTGCTGGCCGAAGGCCGGCGCTATGCCGCGCTGCCCCAGGTGCGCCTGCTGGAAGCCATTGCCGCCGAAGGCTCGATCACGCGAGCAGCCAAAGCGGCCGGTGTCAGCTACAAGACCGCCTGGGACATGGTCGACGCGATGAACAACCTGTCGCCCCAGCCGCTGGTGACCCGTGCAGCAGGTGGCCGCGGTGGCGGCGGTACGCAACTGACCGAGGCCGGCCACGCGCTGGTCAAGGTCTATCGCGCCATCGAGGCCGAGCAGCACCGCATGCTGGCGGCCCTTCATCTGGACGACGTACCGGCCACACTCGATCTGCTGAGGAGATTCCGCACCATGCGCACCAGTGCCCGCAATCAGTTTCTTGGCCGCATCAGCGCGATCCGTACCGGCGCGGTCAATGACGAGATCGAACTCGAACTCGCCGGCGGCGCGCGGCTGGTCGCCATCATTACCAGTGACAGCCGGGCCAGCCTCGGTCTCGAAGTTGGCGGTGAGGCGATCGCGCTGGTCAAGGCCTCGTCGATCATGGTGGCGACCGGTCTCGGTGACGCGCTGCTGTCTGCGCGCAACCAGCTGACCGGCATTGTCGCGTCGCTGACGCCGGGGGCGGTCAACACCGAAGTGGTCATCGATCTCGATGGCGGCAACAGCGTGTGCGCCATCGTCACTCACGACAGCGCCGAGCGCATGGCGCTGGCCGTCGGCCAGCAGGCCACCGCGCTGTTCAAGGCATCGCAAGTGATCCTGGCCGTCGCTGCCTGATTTCCTACTGTTTTTCCCCGGAGTTTCCATGCTGAAGAAGACCCTGCCGCTGCTGGTTTCCCTCGTGTTTGCCGGACCGGTGCTGGCGGCCGAGCCGCTGTCGGTGGCCGTTGCCGCCAATCTGCAGTACACGTTCGACGATCTGGCCGCGGCATTCCAGCGCGAGACCGGCATTGCCGTCAAACCGTCTTACAGCTCGTCGGGCAAGTTCGTCGCCCAGATCCAGAATGGCGCACCGTACGATTTCTTCCTGTCGGCCGACCGTGATTTCCCGGAAAAGCTGGCCGAACTCGGCCTGACCGCCACGCCACCGAAAATCTATGCCTACGGCACGCTGGTGCTGTGGACGCTGAAGCCGGATCTGAACCTGAACAACTGGCAGCAGGCGCTGGCCGGCCCGCAGGTCGCCAAAATCGCCGTCGCCAATCCGCGTACGGCGCCGTATGGTCGTGAAACCATGAAGGTGCTCGGCAAGCTCGGCCTGGACAGCAAGCTGGAATCGAAACTGGTGTTTGGTGAAAGCATCTCGCAGACCAACCAGTACATCTACTCGCGTGCGGCCGATGCCGGCTTTACCGCCAAGTCGGTGGTGGTGTCCCCGGAAATGAAGGGCAAGGGCCATTATGTGGAGCTGGCCCGCGACAGCTACCAGCCGATCGCACAGGCGATGGTGGTGACCAGGCGCGGTGGTGCCGAGAACGGGGTGGCCGCCCGCAAACTGTATGACTTCATGAGTTCGGCCACGGCGCGCGACATCCTGTCGAAGAACGGCTACCTGCTGCCATGAACCGCCTCGACGCCAGTGTAGTGGCGGTGAACTGCGAGGCGTCGCTGGCGCTGGTGGAGGTCGAGCTGGACAACGGGACGCGCCTGACCGCGATGATGGCTGGCGGTGCGGGGGCCTTTGTTCCCGGCGCGCGGGTCACCGCGGGCTTCAAATCGGCGGAAGTGTCGCTGGCCAAGGGCGCGCTCGGCCGGATCAGCCTGCGCAACCGGCTGGTGGCGACCATTGATTCGCTCGACCTCGGCCGGCTGATGGCGCGGGTCACGCTCGACTGCGACGGACACAAGATCGTGTCGCTGATCACGGCCCGCGCGGCAAGCGATCTGGAACTGGCCCCCGGCGATGCGGTGACGGCGTTGATCAAGGCCAATGAGCTGTCGCTGTGGATCGAGGCAGGAGACGGGCCATGCTGAGCCGGATCGACTGGAGTCCGCTGTTTCTGACGTTCGAGCTGGCGGCCGTGACCACGGCCATCCTGCTGGTGATCGGCGTGCCACTGGCCCTGTGGCTGGCCGGCAGCCGTGCCCGCTGGAAGCCGGTTGCCGAAGCGCTGGTCAGCATGCCGCTGGTGCTGCCGCCGTCGGTGCTGGGCTTTTACCTGCTGCTGGCGTTCTCGCCGCAGTCCTGGCTCGGCCACTGGCTGGCGGCGACCTTCGACCTGCGCCTGGTCTTTACTTTCGAGGGACTGGTACTTGGTTCGGTGTTGTTCAGCATGCCGTTCATGGTTCACCCGCTGCAGTCCGGCTTCCAGTCGTTGCCGGTGTCATTGACCGAGGCCGCCCGCACACTGGGGGCGTCACGGCTGAAGATCCTGTTCCGCGTGCTGCTGCCGAACCTGAAGCCGTCGCTGCTGTCCGGCATCGTGCTGGCATTTGCGCACACGGTCGGCGAGTTTGGCGTGGTGCTGATGATTGGCGGCAATATCCCCGGTGTGACCAAGGTCGCGTCGATCGCCATCTACGACGAAGTGGAAGCCCTCGACTATGCGGCGGCCAATGTCTACGCCGGCGTGCTGTTCGTGCTGAGCTTTGTCGTGCTGCTGACGGTCTACATCATCAACAAGGCGCAGGCGCGCGCGGCCTGAGCCGGCGCGCGGCGGAGATTTCATGATCGAATTCGATCTGCAGAAGCGGCTGGTGTCCCGGCATGGCGAACTGGCGTTCTCGGCCGCGGCCACCATCCGTGCCGGCGAGCGTGTCGCGCTGTTCGGCCCGTCCGGGGCCGGCAAGACCACGCTGCTGCGCATGCTGGCCGGGCTGACCCGGCCGGACAGTGGCCGTCTCGTGGTCGGCGACGAGGTGTGGTTCGATGCGGCACGCGGCATCGACCTGCCGCCGCAGCGTCGCCGCATCGGGCTGGTATTCCAGGATTACGCACTGTTCCCGCACCTGACGGTGCGCGGCAACCTGGCCTTTGCCGCGCGCACGCCGGCGCGGGTCGACGAGCTGCTGGCGCTGATGGGGCTGGAAGCGCTGGCCAATCGCAAGCCGGACACGCTGTCCGGCGGACAGAAGCAGCGGGTGGCACTGGCGCGCGCGCTGGCCTGGGAACCGGCGCTGCTGTTGCTGGACGAACCGCTGTCGGCGCTGGACCCGGCCCTGCGCAGCCGGCTGCAGCAGGAGCTGCTGCGCGTGCACGAGGCGCTGAAGCTGACCACGGTGCTGGTCAGCCATGATCTGGCGGAAGTGTTCCGGCTGGCCAGCCGGATCATTCGTCTCGAGGACGGCGTGGTGACCGGCGATGCGACCCCGGCCGAACTGTTCCTGACCCGGCAGGCGGCCGGTCGTTTCCGTCTGGCCGGCGAGGTGCTGGCAATCCGGGACGAGGATGTGCTGCAGATCGCCAGCCTGCTGGTGGGCGGCGAGATTGTGGATGTCGTGCTCGATGACGACGAGGCGGCGCAACTGCGCGTCGGCCAGCGGGTGACCGTGGCAGCCAAGGCATTCAGCCCGCTGGTGTTTCCGGCCGGGGACTGAGCCCCCGGCTCAACGGTGAAGGAACAGCTCCAGCACGATCTTGCTGCCAAGGTAGGCGAGCATCAGCGTGCCCATGCCGGCCAGCGTCCAGCGCGCTGCGACCCGACCGCGCCAGCCATAGCGCGAGCGGCCGAACAGCAGCAGCGCAAACACCACCCATGACACCATCGAGAACACGCTCTTGTGCGTGAACGCGAACGGCATGCCGAAAATCTGTTCGGAGAAGGTCACCCCGGTGAACACAGTCACCGTCAGCAGCAGGAAGGCAACCGACAGCAGCTGGAACAGCAGGGTTTCCAGCGCCAGCAGCGGTGGCAGGCGGGTCGGCAGCGTGGCCAGCTGGCGGGTATGCAGCCGCTTGTCGACCCACAGCATCAGCCCGGCCAGCAGTGCTGCCAGCAGGAACATGCTGTAGGCGATCAGCGAGATGACGATGTGCACGGTCAGCAGCGGCGTGGCCTGCAGATCGGACTGGTGGGTATACGGCAGCAGTGCGCCCATGGCGACCCCGAGGCCGGCCATCCACATCAGGGGGGCCTGCAGGCCCTCCATGCGGAAGAACCAGGAGGTGATCCAGTAGATCAGCACGGTCAGCCACGCCAGCAGGCTGACGGCTTCGCCGACGCCGAGATGCAGCAGCTGGCCGGCCGGTGCGGCCAGCGTCAGCGCGTGCAGCGCCAGCGCGGCGCCGATCAGCAGGTGCTCGATGCGGGGCGCGCGTGGCAGGGTCAGCGCACTCTTGCCGCACCAGTGGGCGGTAAAGTGCCAGGCCAGCAGCAGATAGCAGACCAGGGCGATCCCGGCTGCGACGGGCAGAAATTCGGCGGTTGTCATGAAGGCGATGGGCGTTGCGACGGTTTTGCCGTCGGCTCATGTAAAATGTCGGTTTCCTGAAAGTCTAACCGATTCCCTGCCAGCGCGGGACGCGCTGGCGCAAGGACAGCCTGCATGCTCGACAACCTGACCAATCGCCTTTCCGGCGTGATCAAGACCCTCAAGGGTCACGCACGGCTCACCGAGTCGAATATCTCCGATGCCATGCGCGAAGTGCGCATGGCCCTGCTGGAAGCCGACGTCGCGCTGCCGGTGGTCAAGACCTTCGTCGCCCACGTCAAGGAACGGGCGATGGGGCAGGACGTCATGGGCAGCCTGACGCCGGGCCAGGCCGTGGTCGGCGTCGTCAACGAGGAACTGGTCAAGCTGATGGGCGAGACCAATGACGCGCTGAACCTGGCTGCCGTGCCGCCGGCCATCGTGCTGATGGCCGGCCTGCAGGGCGCCGGCAAGACCACCACTACCGGCAAGCTGGCCAAGCTGCTGAAGGAAAAGCAGAAGAAAAAAGTCCTGCTGGTGTCCGCCGACGTGTATCGCCCGGCGGCCATTGAACAGCTGAAGCTGCTTTCCGAACAGGTTGGCGTCGAGTGGTTCCCGTCCGATCCGTCGCAGAAGCCGGTCGATATCGCCGTGGCGGCGGTCGATCACGCGAAGCGCCACTTCTTTGACGTGCTGATCGTCGATACCGCCGGTCGTCTCGCCATCGACGAAGCGATGATGGCCGAAATCAAGGCGGTGCACGCTGCCGTCAACCCGGTCGAGACGCTGTTCGTGGTCGATGCGATGCAGGGCCAGGATGCGGTCAACACCGCCCAGGCCTTCAACGACACGCTGCCGCTGACCGGCGTGGTGCTGACCAAACTCGACGGCGACTCGCGCGGTGGCGCGGCGCTGTCGGTCCGCCATGTGACCGGCAAGCCGATCAAGTTCATCGGTGTCGGCGAAAAACTCGACGGGCTGGAACCGTTCCACCCCGACCGGATGGCCAGCCGCATTCTCGGCATGGGCGACGTACTGTCGCTGATCGAGGATGTGCAGAAGGGCATCGACGAGCAGGATGCCGCCGCCATCGCCAGGAAGATGAAGTCCGGCAAGGGCTTCGACCTCGAGGACTTCAAGTCGCAGATCCTGACCATGCGCAAGATGGGCGGCATGTCCAGCCTGATGGAGAAAATGCCGGGCCAGATCGGCCAGATGGCCAAGGGGATGGAAGGCGCGCAGGCCGAGAAGTCGGTCAACCGCATCGAGGGCATCATCAACTCGATGACGCCGGCCGAACGGCGCAAGCCCGACATCATCAAGGCCAGCCGCAAGCGCCGCATCGCGGCCGGCGCCGGGGTCAGCGTGCAGGAGGTCAACCGCATGCTGAAGCAGTTCGAGGAAATGCAGAAGATGATGAAGCAGTTCTCGAAGGGCGGCATGATGAAGATGATGCGCGGCATGAAGGGCTTGTTGCCGGGCATGTAAGCCCCCATCTGCGGGAGAGCCCGCCGGCTCTTCCGGATTTTCCCCCATTGCGGACCGTGTCCGCGCAGCGCAGGCTGGAACCGATGTTCGATACCCTGATTCTGACCGAATCCCGCTATCTGCACCCCGACGAATCCGACTGGTATACGTCGCAGGTCCATCTCGAGGATGGGCTGGTCATGGAGGCCCTGCAGCGCCAGGGCCTGAACGTGGCGCGCCGCGACTGGGCCGACCCTGACCAGGACTGGGGCCAGACCCGTTCCGTGCTGTTCCGTACCACCTGGGACTATTTCGACCGCTATGCGACATTCTCGCCGTGGCTTGACCATGTCGAATCGTGTACGCGGCTGCTGAACGAGTCGGCACTGATCCGCTGGAATATCGACAAGCACTACCTTGGCGACCTGGCGCGCGCCGGCGTCAATGTGGTGCCGACCGTCTACGTCGAGCCGGGCGACAGCCGGAGCCTGACCGAAGTGGTGGCCGGACTGGACTGGGACGAACTGATCCTCAAGCCGGCGGTGTCGGGTGCGGCCCGCCACACCTACCGTTTTCATGCCGATCGTGCCGGCGAGCATGAAGCGGCGTTCGGCGAGCTGATCCGGCACGAATCGATGATGCTGCAACCGTTCCAGCGCGGTGTGCTGGAGCAGGGCGAGCTGTCGCTGATGGTGATCGACGGCAAAGTGACCCACGCCATCCGCAAGACGCCGAAGGCAGGTGATTTCCGCGTCCAGGACGACCACGGCGGCAGCGTGCATCCGCACCAGCCGAGCGCCGAGGAGTGCGCCTTTGCCGAGGCCGCCGTGCGCGCCGTGCCGTTCGACGTCCTGTATGCGCGGGTCGATACCATCCGCGACAACGCCGGCCGGCTGGCCATCATGGAGCTCGAGATGATCGAGCCCGAACTGTTCTTCCGTTTTGCGCCGGCCGCCGCCGACGCGCTGGCCGCCGGACTGGTCCGGCGTCTGGGCTGATGTTTCCGCCGCGGCCCCGGGGTCGCGACATGGTTTTCAACTCGCCGGCTGGTCCGGCATAGCAAGATCGACGCACATGAATCTCAATGCATTGACCGCCCTGTCCCCGATCGACGGCCGCTACGCCGCCGCCTGCGAACCGCTCCGGGGCATCTTCAGCGAATTCGGCCTGATGAAATCCCGGGTGAAAGTGGAACTGGAGTGGCTCAAGACGCTGGCAGCCGAGCCGCTGATCGGCGAAATCGCCCCGTTCTCCGATGCCACCATCGAAGAGATCAACACCCTGATCGACAGCTTCTCGGTCGAACATGCGGAAGCGGTCAAGGCGATCGAGGCACGCACCAACCATGACGTGAAAGCCATCGAGTACTGGCTGAAGGAACGCCTGTCCGGCAATCCGGAAGTGATGGCTGCCAGCGAATTCATCCACTTTGCCTGCACGTCGGAAGACATCAACAACCTCAGCCATGCGCTGATGCTGAAGAGTGCGCGCGATCTGGTGCTGGTACCGGTGCTGGATGAAATCATCACCCGCCTGACCGAACTGGCCCACCAGCTGGCCGCCCAGCCGATGATGAGCCGCACCCATGGCCAGCCGGCCACGCCGACCACCATGGGCAAGGAAATCGCCAACGTCGTCTACCGGCTGCAACGCCAGCGCGAGATGCTGTCCCGCCAGGAAATGCTGGCCAAGATCAACGGTGCCGTCGGCAACTTCAATGCCCACCTGACCGCTTACCCGGAAGTGGCCTGGGAAGGTCTGGCCAAGCGTTTCGTCGAAGGCCTGGGCCTGACCTACAACCCGTACACGATCCAGATCGAGCCGCATGACTACATGGCCGAGCTGTTCCAGACCATGGTGCGCGTCAACACCATCCTGATCGACCTCGACCGCGACATGTGGGGGTATATCTCGCTGGGTTACTTCAAGCAGAAAGTCATTGCCGGCGAAGTCGGCAGCTCGACCATGCCGCACAAGGTCAACCCGATCGACTTCGAGAACTCGGAAGGCAACTTCGGGCTGGCCAACGCGCTGCTGTCGCACCTGGCCGAAAAGCTGCCGGTCAGCCGCTGGCAGCGTGACCTGACCGACTCCACCGTGCTGCGCAATATGGGCGTGGCGTTCGGCTACACCCAGCTCGGCTTCAAGGCGCTCCTGCGCGGCCTGAACAAGCTGGAAAGCAATCCGGCGCTGCTCGAAGCCGACCTCGACGCGAACTGGGCGCTGCTGGCCGAGCCGATCCAGACCGTGATGCGTCGCTACGGCATCGAGAATCCGTACGAGCAACTGAAGGAACTGACTCGTGGCAAGGACGGCATCAGCCGCGAGACGCTGGCGGCCTTTATCGAGACGCTGGCAATCCCGGCCGACGAGAAGACCCGCCTGCTGGCGCTGAGTCCGGCGACCTACCTCGGCAAGGCGGAAGAACTGGCCAAGCGGATCTGACCGCGACCTTCTCCTCATGTCCGTTTTTTGCGGACGGGGAGCATGGACAGCCTGAAGCGCCCTTCGCGGGCGCTTTTTCATTGTTCATGTCTGGCGCGGTTAGGCAAAACGGGTAAAAAATATGGCGACGTATCCGGTATCGCGCTATGTTCAAACCGTTCATCCCAAAAAAGGAAGTCCCTTCATGTTTCTGCGTCGATTGCTGGTCGGCATCCTTGCCGCCTTTGTCTACATCGGTGCCGCGTTTGCTGCGGTCAACGTCAATACGGCGAGCCAGGCCGAGCTGGAAGCGCTGAACGGCATCGGGCCGGCCAAGGCCAGGGCCATCCTCGATTACCGGCAGAAGAACGGGCCATTCAAATCGGTCGATGACCTGAAAAAAGTGACCGGTATCGGCGACAAGACGCTGGAAAGCATCCGCAAGGACGTGTCGCTGTCCGGCGCCACCACGCTGCCGGCGGCGAAGCCGGGTGCCAAGCCGGCGGCCCCGGCCAGTGCCAAGGCCGCGCCGGCTGCCAAGCCGGCTTCGGCTCCGGCCGCTGCCCCGGCTGCGGACAAGGCGACGACGGACAAGGCCAAGAAGCCGGCCACCAAACAACCGGCCCCGGCCGGCGAGCCCGCTGTCGACAAGGACAAGACTGCCGCCAAGGACAAGGCCAAAAAACCGGCTACTGCTCCGGCACAGTAAGTTCCCCCTGCACGAAAAATCCCCGCCTGGCAGAGAACAGGCGGGGATTTTTCATGTGACGCGCGCGGTGGCTCAGTGCAGCAGGCGCAGCTGCTTGACGTCGATTTCGGTCGATGTCAGGTCCTTGTCGACCTCGCCGGAGATCTCGACCTGGTCTTTCGGCGCGACGGTCTGGCCGGCCCAGACATGCTTGTCGATCTCGACCGTGATCTTGCCGGTCTTGTCCTGGAATTCGTAGTTGTCGTGATTCAGGCGCTTGGTGATCCGGCCCTGCAGCACGACCGGGCTGTCATCGGGCAGGGCACGGGCCTGTTCGACCGTGACCGGCTTCGGCGGTTCTCCAACGAATCCGCCGGTGGTGGCGGGCGCGGCCCAGGCTGCGGCGCTGGCAAGCAGGGGGATGGCAATCAGAAGCGAACGCATGATGGTGCCTTTCGTAGCGTTACCCCGTCAGCGGGGCGATGGCGTTACTATCGGATTCCTCATTTAATCAGACCTTAGTCATCGCCATGCCGGGATACGACGGGCTGGCGGTGTCCGGGCATTCATCATTACTGCGGGAGAGACAGCGTGAGAGTGGGTTATATCGGTTTGGGCATCATGGGGCGTCCGTGTGTACGGAATCTGCTCAAGGCGGGCTTCGAGGTGTCGGTCTGGGCGCGCCGCCCGGCCAGCATCGGCGATCTGGCGGTCACCGCCTGCGCGACACCGGCCGAGCTGGCCGGACGCGTCGACGTGCTGGTGACCAATGTGTCGGACACCCCCGATGTCGAGTCGGTGCTGTTCGGGGAAAACGGCGTGCTGTCGGGCGCACGGCCGGGGTTGATCGTGATCGACATGTCGACCATCGCCCCGCTGGGCGCACGACGCATCGCTGCCGGCTGCGCCGGGCGGGGCGTGACTTTCCTCGATTCGCCGGTCTCGGGCGGCGAGGTCGGTGCCGTCAATGGCACGCTGTCGTTCATGGTCGGTGGCGAGCAGGCGGCATTTGACAAGGCGCAGCCGGTGTATCAGGCGATGGGCAAGAACATTGTCCGCATCGGCGACTCCGGCGCCGGCAGCGTGGCCAAGGCCTGCAACCAGATCGTGGTGGCGCTGAATGTGCAGGCGGTTGCCGAGGCATTCAAGCTGGCCGATGCGTGCCAGGTCGACAAGGCTCGCGTGCGCGAGGCCCTGCTGGGCGGCTTTGCCTCCAGCCGGGTACTGGATATCCATGGCCAGCGCATGATCGACGACAACTACGTGCCGGGCTTCAAGGCCAAACTGCACCAGAAGGACATGGGCATCGTCGGTGAAACCGCCCGCGCGCTGGACACGGCCCTGCCGGCCACCACGCAGGTGACGGCGCTGATCGACGCGCTGGTGGCGAACGGCGACGGCGAGCTTGATTCGTCGGCGATCGCGCGGCTGATTTCTGCGGCCTAAAGCAGGATGGCAGCGAGGACGCGGCGGTCCTCGCTGACCAGAATATTGAAGGTCCGGCAGGCGGCGGGGGTATCCATGACCTCGACGCCGATCTGACGGGCGGTCAGCGCGGCAGTCAGGCGCGGATGCGGAAATCGCAGCCGCGGACCGGTACCCAGCACCACGACTTCCGGGTCATGCGCCAGCAGCGCGGCGAAGTCGTCCTCGGTCAGCGCCTCGAACGAGGAGGCGGGCCATGGCGTCAGCAGATCCGCCATGACCAGCAATGGCTGGTGGTGCTGTTCCTGATTGATGGCGACAAAGCCGTCGCCATAGGCGGTGAACAGGTTTTGTGCGCCCTGGGTCAGATGCATTTTCATCAAGTGTTCTCGCTTGCTTGCGGCGGTCGTGTCCGTAAGGTGCCGCCGTTCATGGGTCTGCCGCGATTATACGGCGTTGCGGCCGGGTCGCGGTCGCCACGCTTTTTTAGATACCCCCGCTGTGGATTGCCGGCATGATAGGGGTATTTGTTTGCCGTTTTTACGGGTGCGGGGTATATTTCTGGAAACGTTTCTGGAGATACCCCAAAAATGGCGCTGACATCCGAAGACATCGCCGCGATCGTCGATGGCGACCGTGACCGAAAGCTGTTCGACGGCGGTGGTCTTTACCTGCTGGCGCGGCCGAATGGCGCGCGCTACTGGCGACTCAAGTACCGTTTCGCCGGCAAGGAGAAAGTGCTCGCCCTGGGCGTGTATCCGCAGATTTCCCTCGATGCCGCCCGGGATGCCGCCGCCGCCGCGCGCGCGCAACTGGCCGCTGGCGTCGATCCGTCCGGCGCGCGCGCCGGGCGTCGCCAGCCGGAAGCCGCCGCCGTGGCCGTGCCGCTTCCTTCTTCCCCTTTGCCGAACACTCTCCACAAGGTCGCCCCGATGAAGCCGATCCACAAATCCAGCAAATTGCTCAACGTCTGCTACGACATCCGCGGCCCGGTGCTCGACCGCGCCAAACAGATGGAGGACGAAGGGCAGCGCATCATCAAGCTGAATATCGGCAACCCGGCACCGTTCGGTTTCCTGGCTCCGGAAGAAATCATGCAGGACATGGCGCGCCACCTGCCGCAGGCCTCCGGCTATACCGATTCCAAGGGCCTGTTCGCCGCGCGCAAGGCGATCATGCACTACACGCAGGAAAAGCTGATTCCGGCCGTGGGCGTCGAAGACATTTATATCGGCAACGGCGTGTCCGAGCTGATCGTGATGTCGATGCAGGCGCTGCTGGATGCCGGCGACGAAGTGCTGCTGCCGGCGCCGGACTACCCGCTGTGGACCGCTGCCGTCACCCTGTCCGGCGGCAATGCCGTGCACTATATGTGTGACGAACAGCAGAACTGGTATCCGGACATCGACGATATCCGGCGCAAGATCACGCCGAATACGCGGGCGATGGTCATCATCAACCCGAACAACCCGACCGGCGCCGTCTATCCGGACGAGGTACTGCGCGAGCTGGTGGCCGTGGCCCGCGAACACGGGCTGATCCTGTTTGCCGACGAAATCTACGACAAGGTGCTGTTCGACGGGGTGACCCACACGTCAATCGCGTCGATGGCGCCGGATCTGTTCGTGGTGACCATGAACGGGCTGTCGAAGAACTACCGCTCCGCCGGTTTCCGTGCCGGCTGGATGGTGGTCAGCGGCGACAAGAGCATGGCGAAGGACTATATCGAGGGGCTGAACATGCTGGCCTCGATGCGGCTGTGCGCCAATGCCCCGGGCCAGCATGCGATCCAGACCGCGCTCGGCGGCTATCAGTCGATCGACGATCTGGTGGCACCGACCGGCCGGCTGGCGCGTCAGCGTGACCTTGCCTGGCGGATGCTGAACGACATGCCGGGCGTCAGTTGCGTCAAGCCGCAGGGCGCGCTGTACATGTTCCCGAAGCTGGATCGCAAGATGTATCCGGTCGAAGACGACCAGCAACTGATTCTGGAACTGCTGAACGAACAGCGCGTGCTGCTGGTGCAGGGCACCGGCTTCAACTGGCATGAGCCGGACCACTTCCGCGTGGTGTTCCTGCCGAACACCGATGACCTTGAAGAAGCCATGGGCCGGATCGGACGCTTCCTTGACGGCTATCGCAGCCGGCACGCGATCGCCGTCTGACTCCCGGACTGCTCCTATCTGAAAGCGGCCTTCCAACTGGAAGGCCGCTTTTCTTCAAGGCAACTGCGTCAGGCCGCGAGGCGTTCGCGCCAGACAAAGTCGCGCAGGCGGAAGCCAAGCGCGAACAGCAGGGCGAAATAGCTGGCGGCGCCGCCGACCACCAGCACGCCCAGCCACAGCGCCCGCTGCCACGCGTGGCCGTGCCAGTCGGTCGGCAGCACCTGCAGCAGTCCGTACAGCACGGCGGCCATGCCGATCACGGCAATGACCACTTTCAGCCCGAACGACATCCAGCCGGCCTGCGGCATATAAATGCCGTGGCGCAGCAGCTGGAACAGCAGCAGGGCGGCATTCAGGCAGGCGCCGAGGCCGATGGCCAGCGCCAGCCCGGCATGCTGCAGTGACTGGATGAAGACCAGGTTCATCAACTGGGTCAGGATCAGCGTGGTGATGGCGATCTTGACCGGCGTCTTCAGGTTCTGGCGCGCATAGAAGCCCGGCGCCAGCACCTTGACCAGAATCAGCCCGAGCAGGCCCACCGAGTAGGCAATCAGCGCGCGCTGGGTCATGTCGGCATCCAGCGGGCTGAACTTGCCGTACATGAACAGGGTGGCGATCAGCGGCTTGGACAGCACGCCGAGCGCGACGGCGGACGGCAGTGCCAGCAGCACCGACAGGCGGATGCCCCAGTCGAGCAGGCGCGAGAAGGTGGCGGTATCGTCGCTGGCCGCATGGCGGGACAGGCTCGGCAGCAGGATGGTGCCGAGTGCGACGCCGAGAATGCCGGTGGGGAATTCCATCAGCCGGTCGGCGTAGTACATCCACGACACGCTGCCGGAGACCAGGAACGACGCAAAAATGGTGTTGATGACCAGCGAGATCTGGCTGATCGACACGCCGAAGATCGCCGGGCCCATCTGGCGGACGATGCGCATCACTGCGGCGTCGCGGAAACCGAAGCGCGGCATGGGCAGCATGCGCAGCTTTTTCAGGTACGGCAGCATGAAGCCCAGCTGCACCACGCCGCCGGCGAATACCGCCCACGCCAGCGCCATCACCGGCGGGTGGAAGTACGGCGCCAGGATAGCGGCGAACACGATAAAGCAGATGTTCAGGAAGGTCGGGGCGAAGGCCGGAATCGAGAACTGGTTATAGGTATTGAGCACGCTGCTGGCCAGCGAGGCCAGCGAGATCAGCAGAATATAGGGAAAGGTGACGCGCAGCATCGACACGGTCAGGTCGAACTTGGTGGCGTCGGTGGTGAAGCCTGGCGCCGTCACCCAGATCACCCAGGGCGCCGCCAGCATGCCGACCACGGTCACCACCAGCAGCGAGGCGGCCAGCACACCGCTGACGTTGGCCAGCAGCACGCGGGTATCGTCTTCACCGCGTTTCTGCTTGTATTCGGCCAGCACCGGCACGAAGGCCTGCGAGAACGCGCCCTCGGCGAAGATGCGGCGCAACAGGTTGGGCAGCTTGAAGGCGACGAAGAAGGCGTCGGTGGCGAAGCCGGCACCAAAGGCACGCGCGATGACGGCATCGCGGATAAAACCCAGTATGCGGGAAACCAGCGTCATCCCGCTGACGGTGACCAGGGCTTTGAGCAGATTCATGTTGTTGTCAGAACTGTAGCTGGCGCAAAGGCGCGATGGTACGGCGAGAAGCGGTACAAAACCAGCGTGCCGAAATGGCCCCGCACGGCAGAAAGACAAATCGTGCTAAGTCATTGTTGTTGCAAAAGCAGGGGCTCATCCTTACAATCGCGTGTTTTACAGAATCCGCTCACCAGGAGAATCATTCATGGCAAACAGCGCACAAGCTCGCAAGCGCGCCCGCCAGGCCCTGAAGGCCCGCGCGCAGAACGCCAGCCTGCGTACCGCTTATCGCACCGCGGTCAAAAAAGTAATCAAGTCGATCGAAGCAGGCGACAAGGCTGCGGCGCAAGCCGTGTTCCAGGTCTCCGGCAGTGTGATGGATCGCATCGCCGACAAGGGCGTGTTCCACAAGAACAAGGCCGCTCGCCAGAAGAGCCGCCTGTCGTCCGCTATCAAGGCTATGGCTGCCTGATAGTCTGGTACGATTCCAGAATGCACAAGGCTTCGCAATTGCGAAGCCTTTTGTATTTCTGTCATACGGAGACTGTCCATCATGCGATTGCCTCTCTTGCTGCCCTGTATGGTGCTGGCCGGCGCCGCACAGGCGGCGGTCCCGCTGACCGATGCGCTGGCACACTGTCGCGCGCTCGGCGAGGATGCCGCCCGGCTGACCTGTTATGACAGCCTGACCGCGCAGCCGCCGGACCCGACGGCGCCACCGGCCGAACGTGCGGCCCAGGCTGCCAGCGCTCCGACCACCGGGGAAGTGCAGAACAGCACCGACACGGCGACGACACCCGCAGAGCCGGTCGTCGCCTGGCGCACGCCGCTGACGCGGCTGTGGGATCTCGACACCTCGGACAAGCGGGGCACCTTCACCCTGCGCGCCTACCGGCCCAACTACGTGCTGCCGGTGTGGCAGAACTTCAATCCGAGCAATCGTGCCCAGTCGCCAAGCCAGCCGCAGACGCCGCTGTTCGATGCGGTGCAGAACACCGAAGCCAAGTTCCAGATTTCGTTCAAGACCAAGCTGTGGCAGGACATGTTCGATACCCCGGCCGACCTGTGGTTCGGCTATACCCAGCAATCGCACTGGCAGGTGTACAACAAGTCGCAGTCGTCGCCGTTCCGCAACACCGACTATGAGCCGGAATTGATGCTGACCGTACCGACCAGCCAGTCGCTGTGGGGCTGGAAGCTGGCGATGGTCGGCGGCGGCCTGGTCCACCAGTCGAATGGTCAGGACGACCCGCTGTCGCGCAGCTGGAACCGGATCTACGCCATGGCCGGCCTCGAACGCGGGCCGTGGACGGTGCTCGGTCGCGCCTGGTACCGGCTGCCGGAAGGCGGCGGGGGCGACAACCCGGACATTACCGACTACATGGGGCATGGTGACGTCCAGCTGATCTACAGCCGCGACGGTTCGCACACCTTCTCGGCGCTGGGCCGGCTCAATGCGGCGACCGGCAAGGGCATGCTGCAGCTTGAATACAGCTTTCCGATCCATGGCCGCCTGCGCGGCTTCGTCCAGTACGTGAACGGCTATGGCGAAAGCCTGATTGACTACAACCACGCCAACAGTTCGCTCGGCATCGGCCTGATGCTGACCGACTGGCTGGAGATGTAGCGGGCGCGGCCAGGAGAAAGCAAAAAACCGCCGTGAGCTTTCCTCACGGCGGTTCAGACTGTCCATCAACCCCGTTCACGAAGAACGGACGAGCGAAGCGGGGGTTTCCCGCGGCGGCGGGAACGGAAGAGACAGGATTCCATCAGGCAGACTGCCGTGCACGACAGTTTCTGTCAGTCGGGCCTGCACCGACACGCCATGGTGAACGTCGGTGCCCGCCTTTATGAACAGTCCGGGCCCCCGGAACGAAGCGTTCCGGGGACTTTTCCTGTCTGACGGCTTCAGGCCGGGATCAGTGCGGCGGCTTCGCGCGCCATCTGGCCTTCCTCGTCGGTCGGAATCACCCAGATGCCACGCGGGCTGTCCACGGTCGAGATCCGCAGCGCATTGCTGTCGTTGGCCGCCGCGTCCAGCTGGAAGCCGAGCCAGGACAGCCGTTCGACGATGCGACGACGGACCGGCGTGCTGCGCTCGCCGATGCCGGCGGTGAACACGATGTGGTCGAGTCCGCCGGCCTGGACCGCCAGTGCACCGACTTCGCGCGCTGCACGGTAGCAGAACAGCTCCACCGCCTCGTTCGCTTCCGGCCGGTCGTTGTCCTGCAGGTCGCGCATGTCGGCCGAGATGCCGGATACCCCCAGCAAGCCCGAACGCTTGTAGATCTCGCTGCGCACATTGGCGACGTTCATGCCGGCCTGTTCCTGCCAGTACAGCACCACCTCGGGATCGAGACCGCCAGGGCGGGTGCTCATCAACAGCCCGTCGGCGGCCGAGAAGCCCATGCTGCTGGCCACGCTGCGGCGCTGGTGCAGCGCGCAGGCGCTGGCACCACTGCCGAGGTGCAGCACCACCACCCGCTGTTCGGCGGCGTCGGGGCCGATCAGCGCCGGCAGCTTGTGGGCAATGGTGGCATACGACAGACCGTGGAAGCCGTAGCGCTGCACGCCCCGGTCATGCCAGTGGCGGGCAATGCCGAAGCGGGCGGCCAGCGGGTCCTGGGTGGTGTGGAACGCGGTATCGAAGCAGCCGATCTGCGGCGTATCCGGGGCGATGGTGGTCAGCGCGTCGATGGCGGCCAGCGCCACCGGCTGGTGCAGCGGCGCCAGTGACGACAGTTCGCGCAGGGCATCGATGGTGGCGGTATCCAGCCGTGTCGCCTGGCGGAAGCGGGTGCCGCCGTGGACGATGCGGTGAACCACGGCCACCGGGTGCCAGCCATGCGTATCCAGCTGGGCCAGCACCGCACCCAGCGCGGCGGCATGACCGCTTTCCCCCAGCGACTGGTCGACCAGCACGCTGCCGTCGGCAGCGGTCAGCGTCAGGTGCGCGCGACCGCGCCCGACGCCATCGACCAGCCCCTTGGCCAGTGCGACATCGCTGCCGGGCAGGAAGCAGCGGAACTTCAGCGTCGCGGAGCCTGCGTTCAGCGCCAGCAACACATTGCAGCTCATGCCTTGCCTCCGGCCCGGTAATGGGCCAGCACATTGGCGACCGCCGCCGATGCGAGGCGACCGTGCGCGTCTTCGGCGCGGCTGGTCAGCACGATCGGCACCCGGGCGCCCATCACGATGCCGGCCGACGCGGCGTCGGCAAGATAGGTCAGCTGCTTGGCCAGCATATTGCCCGACTCCAGGTCCGGCACCACCAGGATGTCCGGCTCGCCGGCAACCTTGGACAGAATGCCCTTGGTGTCGGCCGCCTCGTGCGAGATGGCGTTGTCGAAGGCCAGCGGGCCGTCGAGCATGGCGCCGCGAATCTGGCCGCGATCGGCCATCTTGCACAGGCAGGCCGCGTCGATGGTCGACTGCATGTCCGGATTGACCATTTCCACCGCTGCCAGAATGGCGACCTTCGGCATGGGGACGCCGAGCGCATGGGCCAGGTCGATGGCGTTCTGGGTGATGTCGACCTTGGTCTTCAGGTTCGGCGCGATATTGATCGCCGCATCGGTGATGAACAGCGGTCGCGGATAGGTCGATACCCGCATGATGAACACGTGGCTGATGCGACGGTCGGTGCGGATGCCGAGATTGCGGTCCAGCGCGGCGGACATGAACTCGTCGGTATGCAGGCTGCCCTTCATCAGCGCCTGCGCTTCGCCGCTGCGGACCAGCTCGACGGCCTTTTCCGCCGCGGCATGGCTGTGCTCGACGTCGACGACGCGATAACGGCCGAGGTCGATGTCCAGCGTGTTGGCAAGCTTGTCGAGCTTGCTGCGCGGGGCGACCAGGATCGGCTCGATCAGCCCGTGCTGGGCCGACTCGATGGCGCCGAGCAGCGATTCCGTGCTGCACGGGTGGCAGACCGACATGGTGATCGCCCCATGGGCTTTGGCCTGGGCGATCAGGGGATCAAAGGCGCGTTCGTCTCGATTCATGGTGACGGTCCTGGATTAAGCGGTGGAAAGGGGGGCGGGGTGATCAGACCATGTGGTGGAAGCCGCGGTCGACGTAGACCGTCTCGCCGGTCAGCGCGCGGCCGGCGTCGGAAATCAGGAACGCGGTGGTCATGCCGACATCTTCGATATCGACCAGCTTGTGTTCCGGCGTCTTGGCGATGGCATCCTCGATCAGGCGATCGAAGTGGGCGATGCCGCTGGCGGCGCGGGTGCGCAGCGGTCCCGGCGACACGGCATTGACGCGGATGCGCTTGCGGCCCAGTTCGGCGGCCAGGTAGCGGACGGTGGATTCCAGCGCGGCTTTGACCGGGCCCATCACGTTATAGTTCTCCACTACCTTGTCGGCGCCGTAGTAGGTCATGGTGACGATGGTGCCGCCGTCGGTCATCAGCGGTTCGGCCAGTCGGGCCATCTCGATCAGCGAGTAGCACGACACGCGCATCGCCTGGCCAAAGCCTTCGGCCGAGCAGTCGGTCACGCGGCCGTGCAGGTCGTCCATCGGGCAGAAGGCGATCGAGTGGATCACGAAGTCGAGCTTGCCCCACTTCTTTTCGATCTCGGCGAACACGGCTTCCAGCTGGCCCGGGACCTCGACGTCCATCGGCATGATGATGCCGGCGCCCAGCGATTCGGCCAGCGGGCGCACAAAGCGTTCGGCCTTCTCGTTCAGGTAGGTGACGGCGAACTCGGCGCCGCACTGCTTCAGGACCTCGGCGCAACCGTAGGCGATGGAGTTGTCGTTGGCGATGCCGACGATAAGGCCTTTTTTGCCGGCGATGACGTTGGACAGGTTCTGCATGTAAAGCTCCCGTGCTGGATGACAGCAATAAAATAACAACAGCTAATGACAAACACCTTAAACCACGCCGCTCTGATGACATGGTCAGTCACGCGTTGCAGCGTTTTTTCTTTGCGCCGGCAGTGCGCTATACTTTGCCGTTTGCAAATACCGTATAAGCATACAGGCTGTATGGTATTTTTGCTGCAATGCAGCAAGATGTCATCATGACAATATCTCATCCGACATTTTTCCGATACCGAACGCAAGCGCCGTGCCATGTACACGGTCATGCCAGAGAGAACGACGGTCATGCCGATCTATGAATACCGCTGCGGGAGCTGCGGACACGAGCAGGAACACCTGCAGAAGCTGTCCGCCGACCCGATTGCCGCCTGCCCGCAATGCGGCGGCGGCGATTATGCCAAGCAGTTGTCCGCCGTGGGCGGGTTCCAGCTGAAAGGCGGCGGTTTTTACGCCACCGACTTCAAGAACAAGGCGCCTGCCTGTCCCGCGTCCGCCGCACAGGGTGGCGGTTGCGGAGGCTGCGGCTGAGCGATGCTGAGAGTCCGTCTTACACTGAAGGGTTACCTGGTCACCGGTTTCCTGATCTGGTTGCCGCTGGCGGTGACATTGTGGGTGCTCGACCTGATCGTCAGCACCATGGACCAGACGCTGGACTGGCTGCCGGGCTCCTGGCAGCCGCAGTCGCTGATCGGCTTCCACATTCCCGGCCTCGGTCTGCTGTTCGCGCTGCTGGTGATGATTTTCACCGGCGCGTTCGCCGCCAACATCCTCGGCCAGAAACTGGTCGGCTTCTGGGATGCGCTGATGGGGCGCATTCCGGTGGTGAAATCGATCTACTCCAGCGTCAAGCAGGTCAGCGACACCCTGCTGTCCGGCTCGGGACAATCGTTCCGCAAGGCGCTGCTGGTGCAGTTTCCGCACCAGGATGCCTGGACCATCGCCTTCCTGACCGGTCATCCGGGCAAGGGCGTCATCGAGCACCTGGGCGGCGAGGAATATGTCAGCGTCTACGTCCCGACCACGCCGAACCCGACCTCGGGCTATTTCGTCATGGTCCGGAAGGCCGACACCCATGAACTGGACATGAGCGTGGACGACGCGCTCAAGTACATCATCTCGATGGGCGTAGTGACGCCCGGACAGAAAACCCGTTAATTCCAACAGGGGGCCCTGCCGGCCGTGTGGCCGGCGGGGTGCTCCAAAATCGAAAGTCAGCACACCATGCGTACCGATTACTGCGGACTCATCGACACCCGCTTTCTCGGCCAGACCGTGACGGTCAAGGGCTGGGTTCATCGTCGTCGTGACCACGGCGGCGTCATCTTCATCGACCTGCGCGACCGCGAGGGTCTGGTGCAGGTCGTCATCGATCCGGACACGCCGGAAGCCTTCAGCACCGCCGACAGCGCGCGCAACGAATTCGTGCTGTCGATCAGCGGCATCGTGCGCAATCGCCCGGAAGGGACCGTCAATACCGGTCTGGTGTCGGGCCAGATCGAAATCCTGGCCAAGGACATCGAGATCCTGAACACGGCTGCCACGCCGCCGTTCCAGATTGACGACGAAAACCTGTCCGAAACCGTGCGTCTGACCAACCGCGTCATCGACCTGCGCCGTCCGGCCATGCAGAAGAACCTGCGCCTGCGCTACCGCGTGGCGATGGGCGTGCGCCAGTACCTGGACAAGCAGGGCTTCATCGACATCGAAACGCCGATCCTCGGCCGTTCGACCCCGGAAGGCGCTCGCGACTACCTGGTGCCGAGCCGCGTGCATCCGGGCTCGTTCTTCGCGCTGCCGCAAAGCCCGCAGCTGTTCAAGCAGCTGCTGATGGTGGCCGGCTTCGACCGCTACTACCAGATCACCAAGTGTTTCCGCGACGAAGACCTGCGTGCCGACCGTCAGCCTGAATTCACCCAGATCGACCTGGAAACCTCGTTCCTGAACGAGGGCGAGATCATGGACATCACCGAAGGCATGACGCGCGAGATCTTCCGCGACGTGATGCAGGTCGAGCTTGGCGATTTCCCGCGCATGAGCTATCAGGATGCGATGTTCTACTACGGTTCGGACAAGCCGGACCTGCGCGTCAGCCTCAAGTTCACCGAGCTGACCGACCTGATGAAGACCGAGACGTTCAAGGTCTTCCGCGGGGCGGCCGATCTGCCGAACGGTCGCGTGGTGGCGTTGCGCGTGCCGGGCGGTTCCAGCATCAGCCGCAAGGAAATCGACGACTACACCCAGTTTGTCAGCATCTACGGTGCCAAGGGTCTGGCGTACATCAAGGTCAACGACAAGAGCAAGATCACCAATGACGAAACCAGCGGCCTGCAGTCGCCGATCGTCAAGTTCCTGTCGGTCGACGCGCTGAACGAAATCATGACCCGCACCGGCGCCGACAACGGCGACATCATCTTCTTTGGCGCCGACAAGGCCAAGGTGGTGAACGAAGCCATTGGCGCGCTGCGACTGAAGATCGGTCACGCACGCGGCGAGGCCGGCGGCTACTTCGTGCGCGAATGGCGCCCGCTGTGGGTGGTCGACTTCCCGATGTTCGAGTACGACGAGGACGAAGACCGCTGGACGGCCTGCCACCATCCGTTCACGTCGCCGAAGCCGGGTCACGAAGACCTGATGGAAAGCGATCCGGCCAACTGCCTGGCCCGTGCCTACGACATGGTGCTGAACGGCTGGGAAATCGGCGGCGGTTCGGTGCGTATCCACCGTGCCGAAGTGCAGGAAAAGGTGTTCTCCGCGCTGAAGATTTCGGCCGAGGAACAGCAGAACAAGTTCGGCTTCCTGCTCGACAACCTGAAGTTCGGCGCGCCGCCGCATGGTGGCCTGGCCTTCGGTCTCGACCGTCTGGTGACGCTGATGGCCGGTGCGGAGTCGATCCGCGACGTGATCGCGTTCCCGAAGACCCAGCGCGCACAGTGCCTGCTGACCAATGCACCGAACGTCGTCGACGACAAGCAGCTCAAGGAACTGAGCCTGCGTCTGCGCCAGAAGGCAGAAACGCCGACCGCCTGAGTTATCGGGCTCGTGGCATGAAAAAAAGCCGACCTGTAACGGGTCGGCTTTTTGTCGTTCCGGGCCTGGCTTAGACGGCGGTGGCCAGCATCGAGCCGGTTTCGCGGTAGCGCACATGCAGCTCGAAGGCGCGTTCGAGCCGGTGCGGCGTCTGGCCGCCCAGCGTCAGTGCGTCGCGGTAGTAATCGCGCAGCAGGTCGCGGTACAGCGGGTGGGTACAGTTGTCGATGATCACCCTGGCCCGTTCGCGCGGCGCCAGACCGCGCAGGTCGGCCAGACCCTGCTCGGTGACGATGATGTCCACGTCGTGCTCGTTGTGGTCGCAGTGCGACACCATGGGCACCACGCTGGAGACATTGCCGTTCTTGGCGATCGACTTGGTGGCGAAAATGGCGAAATAGGCATTGCGGGCAAAGTCGCCCGAGCCGCCGATGCCGTTCATCATGTGCGTGCCGCCGACGTGGGTCGAGTTCACATTGCCGTAGATGTCGACTTCCAGTGCGGTATTCAGCGCGATCAGGCCGAGGCGGCGGATCACTTCCGGATGGTTGCTGACCTCCTGCGGGCGCAGCACCAGCTTGTCGCGGTAGCGGTCCATGTTCTGGAACACCTGCTTGTGCTTGGCTGCCGACAGCGTGATCGACGAGCCGGAGGCAAAAGTCATCTTGCCCGAGTCCATCAGGTCGAAGGTCGAATCCTGCAGCACCTCCGAATACATGGTCAGGTTCTCGAACGGTGCATTGACGAAGCCGGCCAGCACCGCATTGGCGATGGTGCCGATGCCGGCCTGCAGCGGCGGCAGTTGTGCCGACAGGCGACCGCGCGACACTTCGTGCTTGAGGAATTCGATCAGGTGGGAGGCGATCAGTGCCGTGTCTTCGTCCGCCGGCAGCACGGTCGACGCACTGTCTGCTTTCTCGGTGATGACGATGGCGGCGATCTTTTCCAGCGGGATATGCACCGAAGTGGTGCCGACGCGGTCGTGCGGGGTGACGATGGGCAGCGGCTCGCGGGTCGGGCGCGGTTTCGGAATCCAGATGTCGTGCAGGCCTTCCAGTGCCGGCGACTGGCTCAGGTTGATCTCGACGATCACCTTCTCGGCCAGGATGGCGAAGCTGGCAGAGTTGCCGACCGAGGTGGTCGGCACGATGCCGCCGTCCTCGGTGATGGCCACCGCCTCGATGATGGCGACGTCCATCGGGCCGATCTGGTTCGAGCGCAGCAGCTCGACCGTTTCCGACAGATGCTGGTCGATAAACATCACTTCGCCGCGATTGATCGCGCGGCGCAGCGTGGTATCGACCTGGAACGGCATGCGGCGGGCCAGCACGCCGGCTTCGGTCAGCACCTTGTCGACGTCGTGGCCGAGCGAGGCGCCGGTAATCAGCGTGATGTGCAGCGGCTCGGTACGGGCGCGTTCGGCCAGCGCGATCGGGACTTCCTTGGCGTCGCCGGCGCGGGTGAACCCGCTGGTGCCGACGGTCATGCCGTCGCGGATCAGTTCGGCGGCCTTGGCCGGGGTAGTGACTCTGTCGAGCAGGGCTGCGCAGCGAATGCGTTGTTCACTCATGATGGTTTCTCCAGCCTGGTCGGCACGTCGGTGACCGGGTCGTGGACTGGCTGCCAGGCGGGCGCGGATGGCGCGGGCATGTGTGTGGGCGCGCGAGTCGGATGAAACATCACGCATGCAGTCAGTGCGGGCCGCGTTCGGGGCGCGTGTGCGGTTCTGGCGACCGTCAGGCTTGTGGTTTTGTAATGTCTCTCAGCGAGACCGCCATTAAAGCACTCCCGGCCAATACGGACAAATATGTTGTCCTATTTGCCCGCTTGCCGGCATGGCCACTGCCCTTGAAAAAAGCCCGGCCATGCCCCATTACTAAGAGGATATGCCCGGATTCATTGATTGCCGCACGCTATGCGCGCCATTAGCCGAATCAATTGGATCGCGCCGGGACGCTTCGTTATAACGTCGGCAATCACATCGGGCGCACCTGCCCACTTTACCCGCATCAAACAAGGAGACCCTCATGGCAGTTCTGGTTGGTAAACAGGCTCCGTTCTTCGCTGACGCTGACAAGACCTTCTCGGCCGTGCTCGGCGACGGCCAGATCGTCGACAACTTCAATTTCAAGAGCGCGACCGCCGGCAAGTACGCCGTCGTGTTCTTCTACCCGCTTGACTTCACCTTCGTGTGCCCGTCGGAACTGATCGCGTTCGATCACCGCCTGGAAGAGTTCAAGAAGCACAACGTCGAAGTCATCGGCGTGTCGATCGACAGCCAGTTCACCCACAACGCCTGGCGCAACACCCCGGTGGAAAAGGGCGGTATCGGCCAGGTCGGCTACACGCTGGTCGCCGACACCAAGCATGAAATTGCCCAGGCATTCGACGTCGAATCCGAAGGCGGCGTGGCCTTCCGTGGCACCTTCCTGATCGACCGTGCCGGCCAGGTCCGTCACCAGGTCGTCAACGACCTGCCGCTGGGCCGCAATATCGACGAAGCACTGCGCATGGTCGACGCGCTGCAGTTCTTCGAAGAAAACGGCGAAGTCTGCCCGGCAGGCTGGAACAAGGGCAAGAAGGGCATGAAGGCCGACCCGAGCGGCGTCGCGTCCTACCTGGCCGAAAACGCCAAGGACCTGTAACGCCTTTGCGTTGCAAAGAAAAACCCGCCTGCCGGCGGGTTTTTTCTTTGCCTGCGCGGACCTGTCCCGCCCGGCTATGCTAGATTGCCGCTTTGCCTCCCCGTCCCTTTTCGCATGTCGCAACACGCTTTCTCTCCCGGTCAGAATACCCAGTTGTCACCCAAAGCCTGGTACGAGCAGCTGGCGGGCCGCCCCGGCTTTATCGTCGACCCGGCCCAGGCCGAGGCCATCGACCATCTGGACCGGCTGTACTTCCAGCTGATGGAATTCAAGAAACGGCGCGGCCGCTTCCTCGGCAAGAGCCTGCGCAATCCGGAAGTGCCGCGCGGGCTGTACTTCTGGGGCGGGGTCGGTCGCGGCAAGAGCTTCCTGATGGATGCGTTCTATGCGTGCGTGCCGTACCGGCGCAAGCGGCGCGTGCATTTCCACCAGTTCATGATGGAAGTGCATGCCGAACTGCGGACGCTGACCAACGAAGCCGATCCGCTGGTCACGGTCGCGCGGCGCATCGCCGAGCGGACACGGCTGATGTGCTTCGACGAATTCCACGTCTCCGACATTGCCGACGCGATGATTCTCGCCCGGCTGCTGAAGGAGCTGTTCGAGCATGGCGTGATCTTTGTCATGACCTCGAATTACCAGCCGGATGCGCTGTATCCGAACGGGCTGCAGCGGATGAATTTCCTGCCGACCATCGCACTGATCAACGAGTGGATGGATGTGCTGAACGTCGACGGGGGGCGCGACTACCGGCACCGGGAACTGACCCGTGAGCCGCTGTATGTGACGCCACTGGCCGGCAGCCAGGAACGGCTGGAAGAAATCTGGACCCGGCTGGCGCCGGGCAAGGCGCTGAAGCGCGAAATCACGCTGTTCGATCGCAAGCTGAAGTGCGTGCGGCATGTGCCCGGCGTGATCTGGTTCGACTTCATGGAAATCTGCGCCGGCCCGCGTGCGCAGACCGACTATGTCGAGATCGCCCGTGCCTATCACACCGTGTTCGTGTCCGGCATGCCGAAGCTGAGTGCCAGCCAGGCCAGTGAAGCGCGACGCTTTACCTGGCTGGTCGACGTGTTCTACGACAGCCGGGTCAAGCTGGTGATGTCGGCCGAAGTCGAGGCGGATGCGCTGTATACCGAAGGGGTGCAGGCCAGCGAGTTCTTCCGCACCGCGAGCCGGCTGTCGGAAATGCAGACCAGCGAATATCTGGCGCTGCCGCATCAGGGCGATCCGTTCGAGCGGGTGCCGGTCGACGATCTGGCGCTGTGAAGACCCTGCTGCTGTATGTGCTGACGGCGGTCGCGGAGATTGCCGGCTGCTACCTGCCGTGGCTGTGGCTGAAACGCGGCGCACCGGTCTGGGTGCTGCTGCCGGCCGCGCTGAGCCTGGCGCTGTTCGCCTGGCTGCTCAGCCTGCACGAAGCCGCCGCCGGCCGCGTCTATGCGGCATATGGCGGCGTGTATATCGGCGTGGCGCTGTTGTGGCTGTGGGGCGTGGATGGCGTGCGGCCGACCGGCTGGGATCTGGCCGGGGCGGGCATCGCGCTGGCCGGCATGGCGATCATCGCCTTCCAGCCGCGCTAGCTGCTGCTACAGCTTGCCATTCGGTGCCAGCAGCGGGGTCAGGCCCATGGCCTTCAGCTGCGTCATTGCCTCGTCCGCCTCGGCACGGGTCGTGAACGGGCCGACGCTGACCCGGGTTTCCGACTGGGCGGCGATCCCGGACTTCTTCAGGCGCTGGACCAGTGCCGTCGCATTGTCGAGATTGCTGAACAGGCCGAGCTGGATACGGTAACCGACCGAGCTGCCGTCCGGACGTGCGGCCTCGGTCGGCGGCGCGGTACGGTACGGTACCGGCGTCGGCGCCGCGGCCGCGGCAGGAGCGGGTTTGGCCGTGGCTGCCGGTTTCTGCGCGGGCGCACTCTTTGCGACCGGCGCTTCGGTTTCCCTGGCGGCGGCTTTCGCGGGCGGTGTTGCGCTGTCTCTGGTTGCTGCTTTCGGTGCCGGTGCGGCCGGCTTCTCGGTCGCCTTGCTGGCGGCGGGGTGCGCGGCGCTGGCGGCCGGTGCTGCCGCCGGTGCGGCCTTGGGCTGGGCCGGCGTCACCGGTTCGGCCGGCGCATGGGCCGGTGCCTCGGTGGCCGGTGCCGTCGGCTCGGCTGCCGCTTCGGCTGCCGGGGCGGGCTCGGCCGGCTTCTCCGTCGCGCTGTCCGGTGCCGTTTCCACCGCCGCCGGATGTGGCGGCGTGATGATACCTTCGCTCTTTGCTGCTGGCGCGCCGCCCGGCGGCGCGACGGGGCGGGTCACGCTGTTGTAGACCGGCCAGGCGATCAGCGCCGTTGTGACGATGCCCGCCGCGATCAGCAGCGACTTGCGGGAGACGGTGGGGGTCGGTTTCTCGGTGGGTTCGGTCATAGTCCGGTCATGCGGGTGAAGCGGGCGGCCCGCCGGCGTCGGCGGGAGTCTGGGCGGGCAGGGTACAAAACCGGCCCGCAGGGCAGGTGTGCCGCCGGATCATTGTCCATTGGCCGGCCCGCAGACTCCCGGGTTGGAAACAGTTGTCTGTCGTTCGTCAGCCACGGCGGTGCGAATCGCGACGCCGGAGCCGCAACACTGCTAGAATATCGGGTTCATCGAAGGCATGTGCCTTCCAATTTATACCGAATTCATGTCGAGGAGACTTTGTATGGCAATCGAACGTACCCTGTCAATTGTAAAGCCTGACGCTGTGGGCAAGAACGTGATCGGCAAGATCTACGATCGTTTCGAGTCGGCTGGCCTGAAGGTTGTCGCCGCCAAGATGAAGCATCTGTCCCGCAGCGAAGCCGAAGGCTTCTACGCCGTGCACAAGGAACGTCCGTTCTTCAACGACCTGGTCCAGTTCATGATCTCCGGCCCGGTGATGATCCAGGCGCTGGAAGGCGAGAACGCCGTGCTGAAGAACCGTGACCTGATGGGCGCCACCGACCCGAAAAAGGCCGACAAGGGCACCATCCGCGCCGACTTCGCCGACTCGATCGACGCCAACGCCGTCCACGGTTCGGACAGCGCTGAAAACGCCGCGATCGAAATCGCCTACTTCTTCGCCGCTTCGGAAGTCTACTCGCGCTGATCGCGCCTGCCGCGCCGGGACGGTGTCCCGCGCGGCTTCTCACCTCGTGTTGTGCCATGAAGACCAATCTGCTCGATTTCACCCTCCCGCAACTCACCGACCATTTCGCCGCCATGGGCGAAAAGCCTTTTCGCGCCAGACAGGTGATGCGCTGGATGCACCAGATGGGCGAAAACGATTTCGGCGCCATGACCGATCTCGCCAAGAGCCTGCGCGCCAAGCTTGAACAGTCGGCCTGCGTGACCGTGCCCAGCCTGATGGCCGAGCAGCAGTCCACCGACGGCACGCGCAAGTGGCTGCTGGATGTCGGTACCGGCAACGGGGTGGAAACCGTCTTCATTCCCGAGAACGAGCGCGGCACGCTGTGCGTGTCGAGCCAGGTCGGCTGTGCGCTGGAATGCACGTTCTGCTCGACCGGGCGCCAGGGCTTCAACCGCAATCTCACCACTGCCGAGATCATCGGCCAGCTGTGGTGGGCAAACAAATCCCTGGGGGTGACGCAGAAGAACGAACGCGTCATCTCCAATGTCGTGATGATGGGCATGGGCGAACCGCTCGCCAATTACGACAATGTGGTCGCCGCGCTGCAGATCATGCTCGACGACCATGGTTACGGGCTGTCGCGCCGCCGCGTCACCGTGTCGACGTCCGGGATGGTCCCGGTCATGGACCGTCTGCGCGAGGACTGTCCGGTCGCGCTGGCCGTCAGCCTGCACGCGCCGAACGACGCCATCCGCGACGAGATCGTGCCGATCAACCGGAAATATCCGCTGCGCGAACTGCTGGCAGCCTGTCAACGCTACCTCGAGCGCGCACCGCGCGATTTCGTCACCTTTGAATATGTGATGCTTGACGGGGTGAACGACAGACCGGAACATGCCCGGCAACTGGTGGCCCTCGTCCGCGACGTGCCATGCAAATTCAACCTGATCCCGTTCAACCCGTTCCCCAACTCGGGGTACGAGCGATCGAGCAACAATGCGGTGCGCGCGTTCCGCGACATTCTGGTGGATGCCGGCCATGTCACCACGATCCGCAAAACGCGCGGCGACGATATCGATGCCGCCTGCGGGCAACTGGCCGGACAGGTTCAGGACAAGACAAAACGCAAGATTCGCTGGCTGACGGAGAATGGCGGTTCATGACCCGTTGCCGTCGATCTTCCCGTTGGCGCGAACGCACAGGTGCGATGTGTGGGGACACCAGTGAAGAAGTCGGTAAATTTTGGAACTCAAGTGCCGTCGTCCCGACCCGGACCCGGCTCAACAGTACAACGAGCGGAATCCCCAGATGACCAGTGACATCCCCCGCGAAACGGCCGCACCGATGCAATCGGCCGGCGTCATGCTGTCCAACGAGCGGATCAAGCGCGGCATTTCCATCCAGGAAGTGGCCGACCAGATCAAGCTGTCGAAGCGACAGATCGAAGCCATCGAGGCGGACAATTACGACAAATTGCCAGGACCGACCTTCGCGCGAGGCTTTGTGCGCAACTACGCACGTTTCCTGGAGATGGATGCCGCACCGCTGCTGGCCTGGCTGGACGGCCATCTGCCGAGCACGGCAGTCGCCGCAACGCCGGTCCCCGAACAGCAGACCGCCTCAGAACCGGTTGCGCCGCGTCCGGCACGGTCGGGCGGCAATGGCGGCCGGGTCGTCAAGAGCGTACTGCTGCTGGCCCTGCTCGGCATTGCCGGTTATATCGGCTATGGCGCCCTGGTCAACTACACTGCTCCGGCTGCCCCGGTGGCGGACATGGCGCAGCCGGAAGCCGGTGCGCTGGTGACCGATGCCGAAACGCCGCCGGCCGACGAGGTGCCTGAAGCGGCGCCCGCGACGACCGAAACGCCGGCGCCGGACACGTCGACGGCACCCGCTCCGGGTACCGATACCGCCGCACCGACCACTCCGTCGGCCGACACGGCCACCGCGCCGGCACCGACTGCGGCTGCGGCAGAAACGCCGGCCGCAACCGGCGCCGTCCGCATTCTGGCCAAGACCGACAGCTGGGTGTCGGTGCTGGATGCCGATGGCAACAAGCTGCTGTACGAAAAGGTTTCCGCTGGTGCCGAGAAGACCGTGACCGGCAAGCCGCCGTACCGGGTCGTGATCGGCAATGCCCAGCAGGCCGAACTGTACTTCAACGGCAAGAAGGTCGACCTGGCCGACAAGATCCGTGGCAGCACGGCAAAACTGACTCTCGAGTAAGCCATGATCGATACCGGCAGTCCCATCCCCCGGCGCGTGTCCAGACAGGCGCGCGTAGGCCATGTACTGGTCGGCGGGGACGCGCCCGTCATCGTGCAGTCGATGACCAATACCGATACCGCCGATGCCGCCGGCACGGCGGCCCAGGTCGCCGAACTGGCCGAGGCCGGCTCCGAGATCGTCCGCATCACGGTGAATTCGCCGGAAGCGGCGGCACGGGTGGCGGAAATCCGTCAGCGCCTCGACGACATGGGCTGCAACGTGCCGCTGGTGGGGGATTTCCATTTCAATGGCGATCGCCTGCTGCGCGACTATCCCGACTGCGCCCGGGCGCTGGCCAAGTTCCGCATCAACCCGGGCAACGTCGGCCGGGGTGCCAAGGGCGACGAGAAATTCTCGTTCATGATCCGGCTGGCGGCCGAACTGGACAAACCGGTACGGATCGGCGTGAACTGGGGCAGCCTCGACCAGGCGCTCGCCAACCGGCTGATGGATGAAAACAGCCGCCGGCCGCAGCCGCTGCCGGCCGAGGCGGTCATGCGCGAGGCGCTGATCGTGTCCGCGCTGGAAAACGCCGCCAGGGCCGTGGAACTGGGGCTGGATCCGGACCAGATCATCCTGTCGTGCAAGGTCAGCCATGTGCAGGACCTGATTGCGGTTTACCGCGATCTGGGCCGCCGCTGCGACTACGCGCTGCACCTCGGGCTGACCGAGGCCGGCATGGGATCGAAGGGCATCGTCGCGTCGACCGCGGCGCTGGCCGTACTGCTGCAGGAAGGCATCGGCGATACCATCCGCGTCTCGCTGACGCCGCAACCGGGCGAGTCGCGTACCCGGGAAATCATCGTCGCCCAGGAAATCCTGCAGACGATGGGCCTGCGTTCGTTCACGCCGCTGGTGACTGCCTGCCCGGGCTGTGGTCGCACCACCAGCACGGTGTTCCAGGAGCTGGCCGACCAGATCCAGACCTATCTGCGCGAACAGATGCCGATCTGGCGGCTGCAGTATCCCGGCGTTGAAATGATGAATGTCGCGGTCATGGGCTGCGTGGTGAACGGTCCGGGCGAAAGCAAGCTGGCGGACATCGGCATCTCGCTGCCCGGCACCGGCGAAGTCCCGGTCGCGCCGGTCTATGTGGACGGCGAAAAGACGGTGACCCTGAAGGGCGACAATATTGCCGACGCCTTCCAGGACATCGTCGACGACTATGTGAAAACCCGATACGGGGAGGGCGGCAGCAAGCGTCGTCGCACGATTGCGCTGAAACCGGTCTGATGACGCGCAAGAGCGTGGAATAATCTATGCTCTTGCCTGTCCGCCGACGGGCCGCAGCATCGGGAATACCCGTGCTGCGGCCCGCTGTATTGTTCCGTACCCCATGGCAAAACCGAATCAAGACTCTCGAACAGAACTGAAGATGGCAGAAAAAATACAGGCGATTCGCGGCATGAATGATGTGTTGCCGGGCGAATCCCAGCAGTGGGAATATTTTGAGGGCGTGCTGCGCACCCTGCTGACCGATTACGGTTATCAGAACATCCGCACCCCGATCGTCGAGAACACGCCGCTGTTCGTGCGCTCGATCGGCGAAGTGACCGACATCGTCGAGAAGGAAATGTACACCTTCACCGACAGCCTGAACGGGGACAGCCTGACGCTGCGCCCGGAAGGCACGGCCGGCACGCTGCGCGCGGTGGTCGAACACAACCTGCTGTACAACGCCACGCAGCGGCTGTGGTACATGGGCCCGATGTATCGTCACGAACGGCCGCAGAAAGGCCGTTACCGGCAGTTCCACCAGGTCGGCATCGAGGCGCTCGGCTTTGCTGGCCCCGATATCGATGCCGAAATCATCATGATGACGGCGGACCTGTGGCAGCGGCTGGGTATCAGCGACTACGTGCGGCTTGAAATCAATACGCTGGGCAATGCCGACGAGCGCGCGCGCCACCGCGAAGCGCTGATCCGCTATCTGGAACAGTTCGTCGACATCCTCGACGAGGACGGCAAGCGCCGGCTGTACACCAATCCGCTGCGCGTGCTCGACACCAAGAACCCGGCGCTGCAGGTGATGGCCGATGGCGCGCCGCGCCTGATCGACTACCTTGGCGACGCATCACGCGCGCACTACGACGGCTGGAAGGCGATGATCGCCGGCATCGGCGTCGACTTCGTGGAAAACCCGCGTCTGGTGCGCGGTCTCGATTACTACAACCAGTCGGTGTTCGAGTGGGTGACCACCGAACTCGGCGCCCAGGGCACGGTCTGCGCCGGCGGGCGCTACGACGGGCTGACCGAACAGCTGGGCGGCAAGCCGGCGCCGGGCATCGGCTTCGGCATGGGCATGGAACGCGTGCTGCTGCTGCTGGCCGACAAGGGACTGCTGCCTGCCAGCAGCGGCACCGATATCTACCTGGTCAGCCAGGGCGACGGTGCGCCGCTGTACGCGATGCAGCTGGCCAAGGCGCTGCGCGCTGCCGGCTACGCGGTCATCCAGCACATGGGTGAGGGCAGCTTCAAGTCGCAAATGAAAAAAGCCGACCAGAGTGGCGCGCGTTACGCCGTCATCGTCGGCGAAAACGAACTGGCCAACGACCAGGCCGTGCTCAAGCCGCTGCGCGATGGCGGCGAGCAGGAGACGCTCGGCCGGCACGAACTTGTGGCAAAGCTTGCCGCGCTGAAATCTTAAGGGGAACTCATGGCTTTCGACTTGCAGGAACAGGAGCAGATAGACGACATCAAGGCGTTCTGGCGCCAGTGGGGTCGCTGGATCTGCACCGGGGTGGTCGTCGCTGCGGTGGCGTATCTCGGCTACAAGGGCTGGGGCTATTACCAGCGCCATGTCGCCACCGAGGCCGCCGTGCTGTATGCACCGGTGGACGAAGCCGTCCGCAGCAATGACACCGGCAAGCTGGTGGCCAGCGCCAAGGCGCTACAGGATGCCTACCCGTCGTCCGGCTACGCCGCGCGTGCCAGCCTGCTGGCGGCCCGGGTCGCTTTCGACCACGGTGACGTCAAGACGGCCGAACAGGCGCTGGGCTGGGTGACTGCCAATGCAAAAGAAGCAGCGCTGGTGGCCGTGGCCCGCCTGCGCCTTGCCTCGCTGAAGCTCGATGCGAACCAGGCTGACGCCGCGCTGGCCGAACTGGCCAAGCCGGTCGACGTCGCCTTCGCCGCGCAGCAACTCGAACTCAAGGGCGACGCGCTGTCGGTCAAGGGCGATCGCAAGGGCGCACATGCGGCCTATCTGGAGTCCCTGGCCAAGATGTCGCCGGAAGCGCCGCGCGCAGAACTGGTCCAAGTCAAAATCGATTCACTGGGTGGCTGATAACATGAATAAACCCTTCCCGATGAAGTTGTCCGCCGTTGCGCTGCTTGCTGCGCTGGCCCTGTCCGGCTGCTCGCTGTTTTCCGGCAGCGACAATACGCCCGAGCCGACGCCGCTGAAGCCGCTGAAGCCACTGGTCGACCTGAAGGTCGGCTGGAAAAACAGCGTCGGCGATGCCGGCGGCTACGTGTTCGAACCGGCTTTCGACGGTGAGCGCGTGTACACCGCAGGCAATAACGGCCGCGTGCAGATCATCGATCCGGCCACCGGCCGCGAGATCGGCGGCTTCGATACCAAGGTCCGGCTGTCGGCCGGTGTCGGTGTGCGTGATGGCCGGGTGTTTGCCGTCAGCGAGCGCGGCGAACTGCTGGCCTTCACCACACAGGGCGAATCGCGCTGGAAGGCGACGCTGACCAGCCAGGCGCTGGAAGCGCCGCAGACCGACGGCAAGACGGTCGTGGTCCGTACCGGTGACGGCAACGTGACGGCGTTCGACTTTGCCAGCGGCCAGCAACTGTGGCTGTACCAGCGCCAGCAACCGGCGCTGTCGGTGCGTTCGACCGGTGCCATGCAACTGCTCGGCTCCGACGTCGTGCTGCTGGGCCTGCCCGGCGGCGTGCTGACGGTACTGGGTCTGGCCGATGGCCGCGCGATGTGGGAAGCCAACGTCGCCACGCCGAAGGGCGCGACCGAACTCGACCGGATGGTCGACGTCGCCAGTCGCCCGGTGTTCGACCGTGGCCAGGTGTGCGCAGTCGCCTTCCAGGGCCGCCTGAGCTGCTTCGACGCGCGTACCGCGACGCCGATGTGGTCGCGTGAAGTGTCGTCGAGCAAGGGCATTGCCCTGGACGCCGCCAATATCTACGTGACCGCCGACGACGGTTCGGTGCAGGCGTTCGACCGTACCGACGGCCGCAGCGTCTGGCGCCAGGATGGCTTCAAATACCGCAAGGTGGAGGCACCGGCCCTGCTGGGCCGCTTCGTCGTCGTGACCGACGGCGAAGGCATTGCCCACCTGCTTTCCAATGAATCGGGCGACGAGCTCGGCCGTGCGTCGATCGGCGCATCCGGCCAGCCGGTCGCCGCGGGACCGAACCTGCTGGTGCAGGGCCTCGGCCGAATCGCCCAACTGGGACTGTAAATTAAGTGAAACCGACTGTAGTGCTTGTCGGCCGGCCCAATGTCGGCAAATCGACGCTGTTCAACCGGCTGACCAAAACCCGCGACGCGCTGGTGGCGGACCTGCCCGGCCTGACCCGTGACCGTCACTATGGCCACGGGCGGGTCGGTGACAAGCCGTATCTCGTGGTCGACACCGGGGGCTTCGAGCCGGTGGTCGACAGCGGCATCATGCATGAGATGGCGCGCCAGACCCTGCAGGCCGTGGATGAAGCGGACGCGGTGGTGTTCCTGGTCGATGCCCGCTCCGGGCTGACGCCGCAGGACAAGATCATCGCCAACCAGCTTCGCCAGGGCAGCCGGCCGGTCTACCTGGTGGTCAACAAGGCCGAAGGCATGAGCCGGGCCATGGTGGTGGCCGAATTCTACGAGCTGGGTCTTGGCGAGCCGTGGAGCATTTCCGGCGCCCATGGCGAAGGCGTGCGCGAACTGATGGACGAGGTGCTGGAGCCGTTTGCCGACGAGGCACCGGCAGAAGACCCGCGCCATCCGAAGTTCGCCATCATCGGCCGGCCGAACGTCGGCAAGTCGACGCTGGTCAACGCCATCCTCGGTGAAGAACGGGTGATTGCCTTCGACCATCCGGGGACTACCCGTGACTCGATCTACATCGATTTCGAGCGCGAAGGGAAGCCGTACACCATCATCGATACCGCCGGCGTGCGCCGTCGCGCCAAGGTGAACGAGGCAATCGAGAAATTCTCGGTGGTGAAGACGCTGCAGGCGATCGAAGACGCCAACGTCGCCGTGCTGGTGCTCGACGCCAGCCTCGACGTGTCGGACCAGGATGCGACGCTGGCCGGTTTTGCCCTCGAAGCCGGCCGGGCGCTGGTGGTCGCGGTCAACAAGTGGGACGACTGTGGCGAAGACCAGAAGCTGCGCATCAAGCACAGCATCGCCCGCAAGCTGCATTTCCTTGAATTTGCCAAATATCACTATATTTCGGCACTGAAGGGGCAGGGCGTCGGCGAGCTGTTCAAGTCCATCGACCAGGCGTACACGGCCGCAATGTGCAAGCTGGCGACGCCGAAGCTGACCCGCGCGCTGCAAGTGGCGCTGGAACGCCAGTCACCGCCGATGATCGGCCTGACCCGGCCGAAACTGCGTTATGCCCACCAGGGCGGCATGAATCCGCCGATCGTGGTGATACACGGCAATGCGCTTGATAAGTTGCCGGACAGCTATACCCGTTATCTTGAACACAGTTTCCGCCGTATCTTCAAGCTTGAGGGTACGCCGTTGCGTGTGCAGTATAAATCGACCGACAACCCCTATACCGAACGGGCGGCACCGCCGAAACCGACCAAGGGCAAGCCGAAACCGGTACGATACGGCAAGAAAAAATAGTGGCATCCCGGCGTTTTTCCGCTTAGAAAAATAGAACGCTATCCCGAGCGAATTACAAAACCTTAAGTAAAATCGGAGATCAAAAATGAGCACCAAAGGGCAAATGCTACAAGACCCGTTTCTGAACGTGCTGCGTAAAGAGCACGTGCCGGTGTCCATCTATCTTGTGAACGGCATCAAGCTGCAAGGGCAGATCGAGTCGTTCGATCAATATGTCGTGCTGCTGAAAAACACGGTGACCCAGATGGTGTACAAGCATGCCATCTCGACCGTGGTGCCCGCACGTCCGGTCTCCATTCCGCACGAGCATCACACCCCGGCCGGCGCTGCCCCGCAGGACGCCTGACCGGCGACGGCGCGGGGAAGGCGGGGGTAGCCGGCAATGGACCGGTGCCCGTCAACGAGCCGCTTCCCCCGTCTGCCTTTTGTCCGACCGGCCGGCGATTGCCGGCCGTCTGCATTTTGTCATAGCTGAAAGCGATCCCTATTCGTGTTAGACCGTCCTGATTTTGGTGATACCGCAGTAGTTGTGTGTCTGAATTTTGGCGAGCCGGATTTTGCCGAAGGCGTCGAGGAATGCGTCGAGCTGGTCAAGGGGGCCGGTGTCGATGTGCGCGACGTGGTAATCGGCAAGCGACAGCGACCGGATGCGGCCCTGTTTGCCGGCAAGGGCAAGGTCGAGGAAATCGGCATGGCGCTGAAGGCGCACGACGCCAATGTGGTGATCTTCAATCATGCACTGTCCCCGGCACAGCAGCGCAACCTGGAACGCTTGCTGGAATGCCGCGTGGTCGACCGAACCAGCCTGATCCTGGACATCTTCGCCCAGCGCGCACGCAGCCACGAAGGCAAGCTGCAGGTCGAACTGGCCCAGCTCAACCACCTGGCGACCCGCCTGGTGCGCGGCTGGACCCACCTGGAACGGCAAAAGGGCGGCATCGGCCTGCGCGGGCCGGGTGAAACCCAGCTCGAAACCGACCGCCGTCTGATCGGCATACGGGTCAAGCTGCTGAAAGACCGCCTGGCGCGGGTCGAACGGCAGCGGAACGTGCAGCGGCGCGGCCGCGAGCGCGGCGGCGTGTTCAGCGTTTCCATCGTCGGCTATACCAATGCCGGCAAGTCGACGCTGTTCAATTCGCTGACCAAGGCGCGCGCCTATGCGGCCGACCAGCTGTTCGCGACACTGGATACCACCAGCCGTCGGCTCTACCTTAACGAGCAGCTAAGTGTAGTGTTGTCTGATACGGTGGGCTTCATCCGCGATCTGCCCCATTCGCTAGTTGCTGCGTTCAAGGCCACGCTGGAAGAGACGGTCAGAGCCGATCTCCTGCTGCATGTGGTCGACAGCGCCAGCGATACCCGTGACATGCAGATCGCCGAAGTCAACAAAGTGCTGAAGGAAATCGACGCCGATGGCGTACCTCAGCTCCTGGTCTGGAACAAGTGCGATCTGAAGGGATTGCCGGCCGACATCGAGCGGGACGAACAAGGGCGTATCATTGCCGTTCGCGTCTCCGCGCTTACCGGCGAAGGCCTGGAGCTGTTGCGGGCTGCGCTTGTCGAATGCGCAAGCGCCCCCACATACTGACAGCGTATTCAAACATCAAGAACCCGGACCCCGATCCCATGGCACAAAACGACCCGCAACGGGGCGGAGGTCGGCGCGGCAATGACGGGCCGCCCGATCTCGACGAGCTTTTCCGCAACCTCAACAACAAGCTGTCCCGCATACTGGGCGGCAAGGGAGGTGGCGACGACAACGGCGGCCCCTCGGCGCCGCGCTCCCCGCGTGGCGCGATGAAGGGTGGCGTGCTGGCCCTTGGCGGCGTGCTGGTGGCGCTGTGGCTGGCCAGCGGCTTCTACGTGGTCGACGCGCGTGAGGAAGGGGTGGTCCTTCAGCTGGGTCGCTTCAACCGCATCACCGATTCCGGCCTGCAGTGGCATCTGCCGTATCCGTTCGAGAAAGTCGAGATCGTCACCCTGACCGAAGTGCGTTCGGTCGAGATCGGCTATCGCGGCAACGCCAAGAATCGCGTGCTCGAAGAATCGCTGATGCTGACGGAAGACCAGAACATCATCGACGTGCAGCTGTCGGTCCAGTACGACGTCAAGGACCCGCGCGCCTTCCTGTTCAACAACGTGTTCACCGACAAGGACGGCAAGGATGTCGTCAAGATGGTGACCGAGAGCGCGATCCGCGAAGTGGTCGGCAAGAACAAGGTCGACTTCGTGCTGAACGAGGGCCGGGGGCAGATTGCCGCCGAAACGCAGCAGGTGATCCAGGCGATGCTTGACCGCTATGGCACCGGCATCCGGGTGGCCAAGGTCAACATCAACGACGTGCAGCCGCCGGAGCAGGTGCAGGCCGCGTTCGAGGACGCCGTCAAGGCGGGCCAGGACAAGGAAAAACTGCGCAACGAAGGCCAGGCATACGCGAACGACGTCATTCCGAAGGCGCGGGGTCTTGCCACCCGCCTGCTGGAAGAGTCGCAGGGCTACAAGCAGCGCGTGATCTCCAACGCCGAGGGTGAGGCTGCGCGCTTCAAGTCGGTGCTGGGCGAATACCAGAAGGCGCCGGCGGTGACGCGCGAACGCATTTACTACGACACCATGCAGAAGGTCATGCAGGACACCACCAAGGTCATCGTCGACCAGAAGGGTGGCCAGAACCTGCTGTACCTGCCGCTGGACAAGCTGATGCAGATGACCAACCCGCAAGCGCCGGCCGCCGCCGGCAACCGGCCGCAGGCCGCCGGTACCCCGTCGGCCGAGGCCGAAGCGGTACCGCAGGCAAACGAAGGGGCGAACGGCCGCAATTTCAGCCGCGACGTGCGTCGCGGTCGTAACCAGGAAGGGGGGCAATAAGCGATGGACAGACTCATTCCTGGTGTTATCGCCGTCCTCGCCGCGTTGCTGCTGCTGAGCATGTCGCTGTTCATCGTCGACCAGCGCCAGTATGCGATGGTGTTCCAGTTCGGCGAAGTCATGCGTGTCGTGAAGGAGCCGGGCATCCAGTTCAAGGTGCCGCTGCTGCAGAACGTCCGCTACTTCGACCGCCGCATCCAGACCATCGACTCGGACACGCCGGAGCTGTTCAACACCCGCGAGAAGAAGAACGTGCTGGTGGACAGCTTCGTCAAATGGCGCGTGACCAACGTCGAGCAGTTCTACAAGTCGGTGGGCGGCAACGAGAGCGCGGCCGTGGCCCGTCTGCGCCAGACCATCAACGACGGACTGCGCGCCGAGTTCGGCCAGAAGACCGTTGCCGACGTGATTTCCGGCCAGCGTGACCGGGTGATGGAGATCGTGCGCAAGCGCGCCGACGTCGATGCCCGCAAGATTGGTGTGGAAATTCTGGATGTCCGCTTAAAGCGCGTCGATTTTCCGGATAAAATCTCCCAGTCGGTCTACGATCGCATGCAGTCCGAGCGTCGCACGGTGGCAAGCCAGCTGCGAAGCGAGGGGGCAGCGGATGCTGAACGCATCCGGGCGGACGCTGACCGTCAGCGCGAAGTCATCCTGGCTGATGCCTACCGGCAGGCCCAGGTGGCGAAGGGCGAAGGGGATGCGCGTGCGTCCGCGATTTATGCCGACGCGTACGGCAAGAATCCTGAATTCTATTCGTTCTACCGCAGCATGGATGCCTACAAGCAGTCGTTCAAGTCCAAGGGCGACGTGATGGTGCTGGAACCGAATTCGGCCTTCTTCAAGTACATGAAGGATCCGAAGGCTTCGGCTGGCGGCGCGAAGAAGTAATTCGAGCGACGCCGGTTCGGGTCGGCAAGGCGGGGGGATCGTCCCCCGCCTTTTAACGTGTAAAAAACTAATGCATACCTGGCTGCTTCCTGAATACATCGCCGACATCCTGCCCGCTACTGCGCGGCAGGTGGAGTCGGCCAAGGCGCGGATGCTGGAGCTGTACCGGACCTACGGTTACGAGCTCGTCAGTCCTCCGCTGATCGAATACACGGAGGCGCTGCTGACCCATGCCGACCCGGCACTGGACATGCGGACCTTCAAGCTCGACGACCAGCTGACCGGGCGCCAGCTCGGCCTGCGCGCCGACATCACGCCGCAGGTGGCGCGCATCGACGCTCATCTGCTGGCGCATCGCGACGGCGCGACCCGGCTGTGCTACGCCGGCAGCATCGTGCATACCCGCCCGACCGGTCTGACCCGCTCGCGCGAACCGCTGCAACTCGGTGCCGAGCTGTACGGCTGTTACGGGCTGGCGGCCGACCTGGAAGTCATCGACCTGATGCTGTCGTCGCTGGCGCAGGTCGGCGTGAACGATGTCACGCTGGATCTGGGTCATCTTGGTCTGTACCGGGCACTGGTGCGCGAGGCGCAGCTCGACGGTGATTTCGAGCACGAGCTGTTCTCGGCCATCCAGAGCAAGGACACGTCCACGGTCGCGGCGCTGACCGTCGACGTGCACGAGCCGTTCCGCTCCGCCTTCCGTCACCTGACCGAACTGTACGGGCCGGATGCAGTCAGACGGGCACGCACTTCGCTGCCGGGACTCCCGGCGATCCGTGCGGCACTGGATGACCTGGAACGCGTTGCTGCCGCCTTTGCCGGCCGGGCCCGGGTCACATTCGACCTGACCGAACTGCGCGGTACGCATTACCATACCGGGTTGATGTTCGCCGCCTATGCCGAAGGCTGGGCGGAAGAACTGGCCCGTGGCGGTCGTTACGACAATGTCGGCCGCCGTTTCGGCCGGGCTCGCCCGGCCACCGGTTTCAGTCTGGACCTGCGCGACCTGATCCGCATCCTGCCGCAGCAGAATCCGTCCAAGGGCATCCGCCTGGCGGCGGACGACCTGCCGCAACTGGCCGAAGAAGCTGCGCGTTTGCGCAAGGCAGGCGAGGTGGTCGTCATCGACTACCTGCACGAATCCGCAGAGGCGCTGCATTGCGACCGTGCCCTGACGCTGATCGACGGCGTGGCACAGCTTGTGCCGCTGCCTTCCACCCATTGATGAATTTGAGTTTCGAGAGGTAACTATGGCCAAGAACGTCGTCGTGATCGGCACCCAATGGGGTGACGAAGGCAAGGGAAAAATCGTCGACTGGCTGACGGACCACGCTGAAGGCGTGGTGCGCTTCCAGGGCGGCCACAATGCCGGCCACACGCTGGTCATCAATGGCAAGAAGACCATTCTGCGCCTGATCCCGTCCGGCATCCTGCATGCAGGCCGCAACTGCTTTATCGGCAACGGCGTCGTGCTGTCGCCGGAAGCGCTGCTGAAGGAAATCGACGAACTGCAGGCCGCCGGCATCGATGTCGCCAGCCGGCTGAAGATCTCCGAATCCTGCCCGCTGATCCTGCCGTACCACATTGCGCTTGACCAGGCGCGTGAAGCCGCCAAGGGCGAGAACAAGATCGGCACCACCGGTCGCGGCATCGGCCCGGCCTACGAGGACAAGATCGCGCGTCGCGCGATCCGCGTGCAGGACCTGTTCCACCCGGAACGTTTTGCCGCCAAGCTCGGCGAAAACCTGGCTTACTACAACTTCCTGCTGAAGGAATACTTCAAGACCGAGCCGGTCGACTTCCAGAAGACCCTGGACGACACCATGGCCTACGCCGAGCGCATCAAGCCGATGGTGGCCGACGTGTCGCGCACGCTGTACGAAATGAACAAGGCCGGCAAGCCGATCCTGTTCGAAGGCGCACAGGGCACGCTGCTGGACATCGACCACGGCACCTATCCGTTCGTGACCTCGTCGAACTGCGTGGCCGGTGCGGCCTCGCCGGGCGCCGGTGTGGCGCCGCAGATGCTCAATTACGTGCTGGGCATCGTCAAGGCTTACACCACCCGCGTCGGTTCCGGCCCGTTCCCGACCGAGCAGTGCAATGATGTTGGCGCCTTCCTGGCCAAGCGTGGCAACGAGTTCGGTTCGGTCACCGGCCGTCCGCGCCGCTGCGGCTGGTTCGATGCCGCGCTGCTGAAGCGCTCGATCCAGATCAACGGCGTATCCGGCCTGTGCGTGACCAAGCTCGACGTGATGGACGGCATGGACGAAATCCTGCTGTGCGTCGGCTATCGCAAGGACGGCGTCGAATACGACATCCTGCCGTTCGGCTCGGAAAACGTGGCCGGCTGCGAGCCGATCTACGAAACCATCCCCGGCTGGACCGACTCGACCTTCGGCGTCAAGCGCTTCGAGGACCTGCCGGCCAATGCACGCGCTTACCTGAAGCGCATCGAGGAAATCTGCGAAGCCCCGATCGACATCATCTCGACCGGTCCGGACCGCGCGGAAACCATCGTGCTGCGTCACCCGTTCGGCGCGTAAGCACCGCCGGGACATGCAGAACGCCGCCTGAAAAGGCGGCGTTCTGCGTTGTGATGTTCACTGTGGCGAGGCACTGCAGCAGGCCCGATCGACAGGCGATAGCCGCTGCGGGGAGGCCTGCTACGAGCCGGTGCGGGGTCGCCGTGTCGCCTGCGCGTACAACAGCTCGCCGGCCAGGCTGGCGCCGTTCGGCCAGACCACGCGGTCGTTGTCGACGCGTGCCGCGCGGAACAGGGCCGTATCGACCAGCGCGGCAAAACGTTCATCGTGCGGGCCGTCGATCCGGTCCAGCCACACCGTCGCGCTGACCCCGTCCGCAAAACCGACAATCAGCCGCTTGCCGGTCAGGGGGAGCACTTTGGTGAGCTTGGCTGTCATGGGCGGTGTCCCTGTGGATTGCGACTGGAATAGTCTGAATTGTATCCGCATCTGGCTTGCCGCACAGCGGCGGCAAGGCACTAAAGAATGATTGGCTCCGGTTCTATTTCTACATCATAGCGATCGCGAACGGTCTGCTGCACATGGCGGGCCAGCGCCAGTACCTCCTCGCCACTGGCTCCGCCGCGATTGACCAGCACCAGGGCCTGGCGGTCATGGACCGCCGCCTGGCCCCGGACCAGCCCCTTCAGGCCGGCATGATCGATCAGCCAGCCGGCGGCCAGCTTGACCAGACCGGCACTGTGCGGATAGCTGACCAGGCCCGGATGGGCGGCATGCAGCCGGTCCGCCGTGGCCTGCGTCACCACCGGGTTCTTGAAGAAGCTGCCGGCATTGCCCAGCCGCGCCGGATCGGGCAGCTTGGCGGCGCGGATGCGGCACACCGCATCCGACACATCCAGCGGCGTTGGCGTCACGATGCCGGCGGCGTCCAGTTCACGGGAAATGTCGCCATAGCCGGTGCGGGGCGAGGCATGCCGGTTGAGACGGAAATGCACGGCGGTAATGATCAGCCGGTCCTTCCACTCGCGCTTGAACACGCTGTCGCGATAGCCGAAACGGCAGCCGGCATGGTCGAAATGGTGCAGGGTGCCGGTGGCAATCTCCACCGCATCGACCTGCACGATCCGTTCGCCCGCTTCGGTGCCATAGGCGCCGATGTTCTGCACCGGGCTGGCACCGACCGTGCCGGGAATCAGGCTCAGGTTTTCCAGCCCGAACCAGCCGCGGGCCAGCGCGGAACGGACAAAGTCATGCCAGATTTCGCCGGCGGCGACACGGACCTGCACTGTGTCCGGCTGATCGTCGATGACGGCAATGCCCTTCAGCTCGATGCGGGCGACCGTGCCGGGAAAGTCGCGGGTGAACAGCACATTGCTGCCGCCGCCGAGCACCAGCCTCGGTCCGTGGCGAAAGGCGTCGTCGTCCAGCAGTGCGGCCAGCGCGGCCTCGTCGCTGACATGGACCAGGCGCCGGGCCTGGGCCGGCACGCCGAAGGTAGTGAACGGAGCCAGCGCGACGTCGTGCTGCGCGAGGAGGGTCATGCGGAAACCTTTTGCAAATGTCCGGGGGCGGGAAGGGCATCATGGCTGACGCGGGCCAGCATCCAGCTCAGCAGGATGGCAGCCAGGGTCAGGCTGATGGTCAGGGCCAGCCAGAAGCCGTGCGCGCCCATCGGCCGCTCCAGCCCGAGCACGATGCCATGGCCGAGGCCGAGCCAGGCCCCGCCGGCCAGCCCGACGCCCCAGAAGGCGACCAGGTGGACCGCCATCGGCCGTGCCGTAACCTTGTAGCCGCGCAGCGCGCCGGCTGCCGCCGTCTGCGCGGCGTCGGACAGCTGGAATACCGCGGCGAACAGCAGCAGCGAGGCCGCCAGTGCGACCACGCGCGCATCGTTGCTGTACATGGCGGCGATCGGTTCGCGCAGCAGCAGGACGCACAGCGATGTCGCACAGGCACAGAGCAGCGCCACCACCATGCCGACGCCGCTGCGGAAACGTGCCGCCTGCGGGTCCTGATGGCCCAGTGCCTGGCCGACACGGACCGTCAGCGCAGTCGCCAGGCTTTGCGGAATCATGTAGATCAGGCTGGAGAAGTTGATCACCACCTGGTGGCCGGATACGGTGACCGCACCCAGCTTGGCAATGGCCAGCGCGACGAAGGTGAAGGCGCTGACTTCCAGAAAATACGAGAACGCCACCGGTGCCCCGATACGCAGCAACTGGCGTTGCTGGGCCGGGTCCGGGCGCTCGAAGCGCTGCCACAGCCGATATGGCCGGTAGGCGGCCGCCAGCCGGGTATGGATGGCCAGCGCGATGAAGCTGAACCAGAATACCGCCCCGGTGGCCCAGCCACAGCCGGCACCGCCGAGTTCCGGAAAGCCGAACAGGCCGTGGATCAGGATGTAGTTGAGCGGGATGTTCAGCGCCAGCGCACACAGGCTGACGATCATGATCGGCTTGGTGCGGTTGACGCTGGACGAGTAGGCATGCAGTGCGCGGTACAGCAGCACGCCCGGCACGCCGAGACCGGCACCGGTCAGAAAACCGTTGACCTTGTCAGTGACGGCCGCGTCGAGTCCGAGGTGGGCGCCGAGGAACGGCTGCACGCCAAACAGGATGGCCATGCCGAACAGGCCGAGTGCGAGTGCGAGCCAGATGCCCTGGCGCACCGACGGGCCGATTTTTTCCGGTGCCCGGGCACCGATATGGTGGGCGACGACCGGATTCAGCGCGACCATCACCCCGGACAGGGTGATGAACACGGTGATCAGGATGCTGGAACCGATCGAGACGGCGGCGAGATCGTTGGCGCTGACCTGGCCGGCCATGACCGTGTCGACGAAGCCGGTCGCGACCTGTGCCATCTGCGCGATCATCATCGGTACTGCCAGCCGGGTTAGCGCGGACGCTTCCGCCCGCGCCTCGTGACGACGGGAGAACAGCGTGGCAATGCGCATTCCGGGGGCCGTATCAGAAAGAGGACAGAACGCGAAGTATATCGCACTCGGCCAGGGCTGCGCCGGCGCCACGGCGGGCGCCGGTGTCCTTGCCGGTCAGGGCGCCGGGCTCAGCCCGGTACGCGGATGGGGGTGGGGGCGTTCATCTCGCCGCTGACCACGAAGCGGTCGCCGAAGCGTGCATTGAGGCGCAGCGCGTCGTCGAGGCGGACGGCAAGAATGGTCAGGCAGGCGGGTTGCTGGCGGTTGACGCGATAGCCGAGAGAAAGGGCGAGGTCCGCGATCGTCAGGACGTCCTGCGGCGTGGCATTGGCCAGCGGGCGGCAACAGAGGTCGCCGCACAGGGCCGAGCGGGTCGGGGCTGTCGGGGAAGGGGAATGGCCGAACTCAATGGCGGCGTCGGTCTGGCAATCGTACATGGCATGTCTCCGACGACACAGCGCACCCGGTGCGACCCGGGGGACGCTTTAGCGGAATTTGAATGCGCCCCGCAAGTTGTCGTTAAATCGGCGCGGTAAAAACGGAACCGTCATCAAGCGCAGGCGGTTCCCCCTGGAAAATGCATAACGGCATGCCGTTTGCGAAAGTTATTTTCTGCGCGTCAAGCCCGGACGTCAATAACCTTGACTGACTTCAACTGTACCGCTGGTCAGTCACCGATCATGGTGACGCTTTCCAGCCCGCTGCTGCGCACCGCGTCGGCCAGGGCGTGGATGGCGCCCATGCGCGGGAAGTGCTTGCGGGTGGCGACCACGACCCGGCGCGTCGGCGCCTGGCCGGCGAACGGCAGGATACAGAGCAGCTCGTTGTCGGCGGCGCTGACCGAGGTGGCCGGCAGCACGGTGACGCCGACGCCGCTGGCGACCATGTGGCGGATGGTGGTCAGCGAACTGCCGGACAGGGCCTGTGACAGCGGGTGGCCGCCGGGAACCGGCTCGGCATGGCGGTCGCACACTTCAACCACCTGATCGCGGAAGCAGTTGCCCTGCGTCAGCAGCAGCACGGCCTCGTTGGCCAGCTCGTGCGGCTGGATCGCATCGCGGTCGGCCCACGGGTGGTCCTTCGGCGTGGCGATGACGAAAGGTTCGTCGTACAGCGGCAGCGTGACAATGTTCGGTTCATCGAACGGCTCGGCGACGATGGCGGCGTCGATCTCGCCGCTTTTCAGCATGTCGGCCAGCCGCGACGTGTAGTTCTCTTCCAGGTACAGCGGCATGTCGGGGGCGACGTGGCGCAGTGCCGGAATCAGCTTAGGCAGCAGATACGGGCCGATGGTGAAGATGATGCCGAGCTTCAGCGGCCCGACCAGCTCGTTCTGCCGCTCGCCGGCGATGCGCTTGACCACGGCGGCCTGTTCGAGCACGACCTGGGCCTGCTCGACCACCTGGCGGCCGATATCGGTCACGCTGATGTCGGAGCCGCGCTCGAACAGCGTCACGCCCAGTTCGTCTTCCAGCTTCTTGACCGCGATGGACAGGGTCGGCTGGCTGACGAAGCAGGCGGCCGCTGCACGGCCGAAATGGCGCTCGCGGGCGACGGCGACGATGTACTTGAGCTCGGTCAGGGTCATGCCGCTGGCCGTTGCGGCTCGTTCAGCACGATGTTCACTTCCAGCACGTCCAGGTTGTCCTGGCGTTCGAGCTGGACCTTGATGTCCTCCTGCGACACCTGCACGTACTTGGAGATGACGGCCATCAGTTCGGCCTGCAGCGCCGGCAGGTAGTCCGGCTTGTCGGTGCCGCGACCGCTGCGCTCGTGGGCAAGGATGATCTGCAGTCGCTCGCGCGCGATGGCCGCGGTTTTCTGGCGCTTGCCGAACAGGCGTTCAATCAGTGTCATGGGTTCAGCCTCCGAACAGGCGTTTCAGGAGACCGACCTTCGGTGCGTCCAGGAAACGGATGGGTTTGTCGGCGCCGAGGAAACGGTCGACCACGTCCTTGTAGGCTTCCGAGACATCGGTGCCGGACAGGTGGATGGACGGCGTGCCCTGGTTCGATGCCTGCAGGACCGCCTGCGACTCGGGAATGACGCCGATCAGCGGAATGCGCAGGATTTCCTTCACGTCATCGACCGACAGCATTTCGCCGCGCTCGACGCGCGCCGGCGTGTAGCGGGTGATCAGCAGGTGTTCCTTGACCGGTTCGCGGTTTTCGATTGCGCGACGGGACTTGGCGGCCAGAATGCCGAGGATGCGGTCGGAGTCGCGCACCGACGACACTTCCGGATTGGTGGTGATGATCGCTTCGTCGGCGAAGTGCAGCGCCATCAGCGCGCCGCGCTCGATGCCGGCCGGCGAATCGCAGACGATGTATTCGAAACCGTCGGCGGCCAGGTCGTTCAGGACCTTTTCCACGCCTTCCTCGGTCAGCGCATCCTTGTCGCGCGTCTGTGACGCCGGCAGGATGTACAGGTTGTCGCAGTGCTTGTCCTTGATCAGCGCCTGATTCAGCGACACTTCGCCGTTGACGACATTGATCAGGTCATAGACGACGCGGCGTTCGCAACCCATGATCAGGTCGAGATTGCGCAGGCCGACGTCGAAGTCGATGACGGCCGTCTTGTGCCCCTTGAGGGCAAGGCCGCTTGCAAAGCTTGCGCTGGTAGTGGTCTTGCCGACGCCGCCCTTGCCGGACGTGATGACGATGATTTTGGCCACGTATTTCCCCTGTCGATGATATCGGGCGATATTCGGCGCCTGCAATCAGGCGGCCAATGGCTGCATGACCAGTTTGTCTGCGTCCAGGAATATCTGAGTGGGTTTGCCGGCGATGGAGGCCGGCAACGCTTGTTCGATGGTGCGGTAGATGCCGGCGATGGACAGGAGTTCCGCTTCCATTGCCTGCACGAAGATGCGCGCGGCAATATTGCCGCGGGCACCGGCCAGTGCCTTGCCGCGCAGTGGCGCATAAATATGGATGTCGCCGTCGGCGATCACTTCCGCGCCGGCACTGACCATGGCCAGTACCACCAGGTTGCCGCCTTTCGCGTAGATCTGCTGGCCGGCACGGACCGGCCGGTCGATGATCAGCGTCGACGGCGGCGCACTGGGTGCGGCGGCGGCCGGTGCTTCTGCCTGGGCCGGTGGCTGGGGGTGCGGCTCGTCGTCGCTGTCCGAACCGGAAAAGGCGATCAGGCCGGCCTGGGCCAGCGCGCCGCGCAGTCCCGATGGTGCACCGCGCACACCGATTGCCTTCAGGCCATAGCGGGCATACAGGCTGACCAGTTCGTCGTAGCGAATGGCGTTTGCACCGTCGGCGGGAAGGTCGAACACGACCGGTTCGCCGTCGAACGGCGAGCCGTTGGCGAAGCGGGTGCTGAGGTCAAGTTCCAGCTCGTCGAGGCGGGGGCTTTTCAGCCGGACCGCCAGCAGGTTCAAACGGGCGGATTTTATGTCGAATGCGTGCGCTGGATTGGCGTTCATGATGCGTCGATGGCGACGGACAAAAGCTTTTGAATGGCGCGAGTTTACCTGCTGTTCGACGTGTTTTCCACGGAACCGTCAAGATGCCGTCATTCGTCATTGTGCAGTGCACAAAAAAAGTTTGACAAGCGGGCCGGTCTTGCATAAATTCACGGTGTTGCTGCAGTGCACCATAAGGCGCTGGCAGCGGAAGAAGAAGTTCAAACCAATGCCGGAAGGAAGATACACCATGTTCAATCAAACCGAACGCCTGCAAGACCTGCAAAAAAACCAACTGGATCGCGCACTGCGCCTGTCCTCGATCGTGCTGGCCAGCGCCGAGCGCTTCGCCGCCCTGCAACTCGAACTGTCGAAGAAGCTGCTGGCTGAACAGGCTTCGACCGCCAAGACCCTGGCTTCCGCCAAGGACCCGAAGGCGCTGGCCGAAGTGCAGGCCACCCTGGCCCAGCCGGGTATCGAACAGGTTTTCGGCGCCGCCCGCAGCGTGTACGACGCCGCCGTGGAAACCCAGAACGAAGTGCAAAGCTTCATTGAAGAACAGATTCTGGACTTCAACAAGCTGGTTTGCGCCTCGCTGGACAATATCTCGAAGAACGCCCCGGCCGGTTCCGATGCTGCCGTGAATATCGCCAAGAACGCGATCACCAGCGCCACCGCCGCCTACGACAGCCTGTCGCGCACCGCCAAGAAGGTGTCGAGCGAGCTGGCCGAAGCCGGTGTCGAAGCCGCTACCTCGTCGGCCAAGGCTGCTTCCGCTGCCGTCAACCGCGCCGGCAAGAAGGCCTCGGGCAGCGCTGCCGCCTGAGTCTGAAGTCAAAACCCCGCCGCCAGTGCAGTGGGGTTGATGGACAGCAAGAACCGCCGTGAGCTTTTCTCACGGCGGTTTTTTATCGTCTGCCGCTCAGAGAATCTCGTCGCGCGCCTGCTCGAGGTGCGGGCGCTCGGCCCAGCCGAGCAGCCGCCAGCCGCCCGGGTGGCGTTCGATGCGGTAGATGGCGGCGTTCGGGATCGGGAAGTCGCGCGGCAGGGCCAGCGGGGTGGAGGTAGCCAGCCGGTAGATGACTTCCAGCACGCCGCCGTGGGTCACCAGCAGCAGCGACTGGCCGTGGTGCTGGCTGGCCAGCGTTTCCAGCCGGGTGTGGATGCGGGCGGCGAAGTCGGCCAGCGATTCGCCGCCGGGTGGCACCCAGTCCAGCGCACGGCCGCGATAGCGCTGCCACAGTTCGGGGTGCTCGTGTTCGGCATCGGCCGGGCGCAGGCCCTGCAGCGCGCCAAAGTGGCGCTCGCGCAGTGCCGGGTCGGGGGTGACCGGCAGCGCCAGCCGTTCGGCCAGCGGTGCCGCCGTGTCCAGTGCGCGGCCGAGATCGCTGGAGTACAGCGCGTCAAACGCTTCGTCGCCCAGTGCGGCGGCGGTCAGCTGCGCCTGGGCGCGGCCGGTGTCGTTGAGGGGGATGTCCAGGTGCCCCTGCAGGCGATGGTCGACATTCCATGCCGTCTCGCCGTGGCGCACAAAAGTCAGTCTGGTTGAATTCAGCATGGGGGAATGGTAGCAAGCCGTGGCGTCGCTGTCGGTTAGAATAGCGATCCATTACTTCATTCCGGCGGACTCTCCGCTCGCTGCGCGTTCGCTTTTTTCCGAATCCATCCGTCTGTTCCCCGTGCTAGATCGTCCCTTAGTCATTGTCGACCTCGAAACCACCGGCGGCCACATCACCCGTGACCGGATCACCGAAATCGGCCTGATCGCCGTCGACGGCGAGCGGGTGGAACGCTGGTCGTCGCTGGTCAATCCCGGCCAGCCCATTCCGCCGTTCATCGAGCAGATCACCGGCATCTCCGACCGCATGGTGGCCGATGCGCCGCCGTTCGCCGCCCTGGCGGACGAGGTACTCGAACGCCTGTCCGGTCGCCTGTTCATCGCGCACAACGCCCGTTTCGACTACGGCTTCCTGAAAAATGAATTCAGGCGGGTCGGTCTGCGCTTTCATGCCGACCAGCTGTGCACGGTCAAGCTGTCGCGTGCGCTGTACCCGCAGCATTTCAAGCACAACCTCGACAGCCTGATCGCCCGTTTCGGCATCGATGTGCCACCCGGCATGCGTCACCGTGCGCTGGGCGATGCCGAGGCGGTGCGGGTGTTCCTCGAGGCGGCCGGGCGCGAGCTTGGCCGCGACGTGGTGCTGGCCGCCACGCATGCCCAGGCCCTGTCGCCGGACCTGCCGCCCGGCATCGATCCCGATGTGGCCGATGTCTTGCCGGACGTGCCTGGTGCCTACCTGTTCCACGCCGACGATGACACGCTGCTGTATGTCGGCAAGAGTGCGAACCTGCGCAGCGGGGTGCTGGCGCATTTTGCCGCGTCTCGCGGCAAGGGGCGGATGCCGCGCTTCAACCGGCCGGTGGCCCGTATCGACTGGCACGAAGCGGTTGGCGAATTTGGCGCGCAATTGCTGCAGATCCGGCTGATCCGGCAGCGGGCACCGCTGCACAATGTGCATCACGCCGGCGGGCTGGTGTCGTTCCGGCTCGATACGGTCGATGGCGGTTTTCTGCGACCGGTGCCGGTCAGCAGCGATGACGTGGATTTTTCCCGGACCGAATCGCTGTACGGGGTGTTCCGTTCTTCCCGTGAAGCCAGTCGGGCACTGGTGCAGCTGGCCGATGCCTATCAGCTGTGTCAGGCACGGCTTGGCCTGGAGACGCTGCGCGCCGGCCGGCCGTGCGGGGGATACGGACAGGGGCGCTGCAAGGGCACCTGCCTCGGCCGCGAGCCGGCACTGCACTACAACGCCCGCCTGCTGAAGGCGCTGGGCAAGCTGAAGCTGAAAAGCTGGCCGTATCCGGGGGCGATCGACGTGATCGAGGCCGATCCGGTCAGTGGCGACAGCATCGCGCACCGTTTCGACCACTGGCGCCTGCTCGGCAGCTTCCGCCCGGGCGAGGCCGTACCGGTACTGGCCGCGCCTTTCGATGCCGAAATCTACAAGCTGCTGCTGGCGCTGTTCCGCAAGGCGCCGGCGGAGACGCGGATCGTTGCGGTGGAGGAGACGGCTCAGTCGTCGCCGGTCGTGCCCGGTGGCGGGGCCGCTGTCAGTGCGACCGCTTCATCGACCAGACGCGGATAGAGACGGTCCGCTTCGGCCGGGTCGAAGTCATGATGTTTGCGCTTGACCACGCCGAAGTCAGACAGTGTCAGGTGGCGGTCGGCGCTGACGCCAGCCTGTGACAGGCAGCCGCTGACGCAGTGCAGCGGACAGCCATCCAGTGCCAGGATCGTCCGGCCGGAGCGGGCGATGCGCAGCAGGGTGGGAACATTGCCGCCGACGCCGGCGATGCACGACATCTCGGCCAGACCATCGCGGGTCAGGCGCAGGGCGAAGTGATTGGCCATTTGCGCTGCGCTGGAGCAGCCGGAACAGGCGTAAACCAATGGGGGTCGGGGTGGGGGCGTTGTCATGCCTTTCAGCTTAGGCGGCGTTTGCCGCCGGCGGATATCACCCAAACGGACAGGGCGGCATCGTTCATTCGGACGAGGCGCGGCATACTGGTCGCCATGGACAGCATCGAACAGCAACTTGCCGCCGCCGTGCGGCTGCGCGAACGGGTTGACGCCATGCGCTTCCCGCCCCCGGTCACCCAGGTCTACGATCCGCTCGACTATGCGTGGGCGCCGTTTGCCGCCTACGTGCGCCGCTACGGTGGCGGGCGCAAGCGCGTGCTGTTTCTCGGCATGAACCCGGGACCCTGGGGCATGACCCAGACCGGCGTGCCGTTCGGCGAGGTCGGCATGGTACGCGACTGGCTCGGCATCGAGGCCGCGGTGCTGCGCCCGGCCGAGGTGTCGCCACTGCGACCGGTCGACGGCTTTGCCTGCCCGCGTTCGGAGGTCAGTGGCCGGCGGCTGTGGGGCGGATTCGCCAGCCGTTTCGGTCGGGCCGAAAATTTCTTTGCCGATCACTTCGTGGTCAACTATTGCCCGCTGCTGTTCAGCGTCGGGGCGCGAAACCTGACCCCGGACAAGCTGGCCAGCGCCGAGAGGGGGCCGTTATTCCAGGCCTGCGACACACACCTGTGCGCCGTGGTCGACGCGACCGGACCGGACTGGGTCGTGGGGGTCGGGCGTTTTGCCGCCGGCCGGGCGCGTCAGGCGCTGGCCGGACGCGCGTTGCGCATCGGCGAGATCCTGCACCCGAGCCCGGCCAGCCCGGCTGCGAACCGGGGCTGGTTCGCAGCGGCCGAGCGGCAGCTGGTCGGGCAGGGAATCTGGACTGGCGACTAAGCGATATGACCGGGGATGCGCGGGGTCTCCACCCGCACATCGCCGCACTGGGCGCGATGGCGCAGCGCGTGGTCGATCAGCACCAGCGCCAGCATGGCCTCGGCAATCGGCGTGGCGCGGATGCCGACGCACGGATCGTGGCGACCGTGGGTTTCCATGTCGACCGGATGGCCGGCCTTGTCGATCGAGCGGCGCGGCTGGGCAATGCTGGAGGTCGGCTTGATGGCGATGCTGACCTCGATGTCCTGGCCGGTCGAGATGCCGCCGAGAATGCCGCCGGCGTAGTTGCTGGCAAAACCGTCCGGTGTCAGCTCGTCACCATGCACGCTGCCGCGCTGGGTGACCGAATCAAAACCGGCGCCGATCTCCACGCCCTTGACGGCATTGATGCCCATCATGGCATGGGCGATATCGGCGTCGAGGCGGTCAAAGACCGGCTCGCCCCAGCCGACCGGCACGTTCTCCGCCACCACCCGCAGTCGTGCGCCCACCGAATCCAGTGATTTGCGGATGCTGTCCATATAGGTTTCCAGCACCGGAACCATGCTGCTGTCGGCGGCAAAAAACGGGTTCTGGCCGACTTCGTCCCAGCTGCGGAACGGAATGTGATGTTCGCCGATCTGCGTCATGTGACCACGGATCACGATGCCGTAGCGTTCATGCAGCCACTTTCTGGCAATGGCACCGGCGGCGACGCGCACGGCGGTTTCACGCGCCGAGCTGCGGCCACCGCCACGCGGGTCGCGGATGCCGTACTTGTGCCAGTAGGTGTAGTCGGCGTGACCGGGGCGGAAGGTGTCGGCGATATTGCCGTAATCCTTGCTGCGCTGGTCCTGGTTGCGGATCAGCAGCGCGATCGGGGTGCCGGTGGTGCGGCCCTCGAAGACGCCGGACAGGATTTCCACCGTGTCCGGCTCGCGGCGCTGGGTCACATGGCGGCTGGTGCCGGGCTTGCGGCGGTCCAGCTCGATCTGGATGTCGGCCTCGGTCAGCGCCAGTCCGGGCGGACAGCCGTCGACCACGCAACCGATCGCCGGTCCGTGCGATTCGCCGAACGAGGTAACGGTGAACAAGAGGCCGAAGCTGTTACCCGACATGGTGCGTTCCCGTAAGCGTGCAATATGGAAGGCGTCGAGTTTAGCACGGCTCCCGCTCAGACCGGCCGGCGGCGAAACCAGCCGGTGACGCTGAGCCGCGTGCGCCGGGCCGGCTCCACGGCATGCCAGTAGCGGTCGGACAGGAACACTGCCAGCGTGCCGCCTGCCGGCCGGATATGGATCGGTTCGAGGTCCGGGCCGCCGGCCCAGAAGCGCAGGTGGCCGCCGTCGTCGTCCTGCCAGTCGGGGGGATTGAGGTACAGCACCACGGTCAGCGTGCGCAGGTCGTCGTCGCGGAAGCGGTCGAGGTGGCGTTCATAGGCACTGCCGGGCGGATAGACCGCCAGGTGGCTTTCGAGATCGAACAGGCCAAGGTACAGCGCGCGATTGATGGCCTCGCGCAACTGGTCCATCTGCTCGCGGTAGTGGTCGAGAACGGGGTGGGGCGGGGCGTCGTCAATCCACAGCACCTGATCGGAGCGGATGCCCTCGCGGATCGCCAGGCCGCTGGCGCGGCCGACGCCGGCGCGGTGGAAATGGCCGTCGGCATGGACGGCAAGGGTGTGGGCGGCCAGGGCCGCAGTGTCGTCGGCAGACAGAAAACCGGGCCAGAGGGCCCAGCCGTTGTCGGCGACGCTGTCGATGCATTGGGTAAGACTCGTCACGCGGGGCGTGGCGAGCGCGAGCGGCTCCATGGGCGTGTCACTCCTCGTACGGCGATTTCAGCGGAAAGGCGGAGTGATAACACGAGACGGGGCGCCGCGTGCGAATTGCTTCAGCGCGCGCCGAGACGCAGCCGGTAACTGACCGATTCGCCGCGCTCGGCGGCGGTACGGTAGACGAACACCCGGATCATGTATTTGCCGTCGGTCGGCAGCTTGCCCCACCAGTCACGGGTCTCGGACACGCTCATGGCCTGGTGCTCCGGCTCCCACAGCAGGAAGTAGGCATTCGGCGAGCCGGACAGCGTGATGCGCACGGGCTGGCCGGCCTTGCCGGTGAATACATAGTCGCGGACCTGGTGGCCGCCGAGTTTGCCGCTGACGCTGGCATGGCCCTTCAGCGGGACGGGATCGGAAGAAAACGCCAGCGATGGCGCGAAAAGCAGGCTGGCGAGCAGAACGGTACGCGCAAGAACGGACATGGAGGACTGTAGTGGTGGAGAGGTCAGCCGACATTACGGTACGGCGGCGCCGTTCCGTCAAGGGCGCCGGGCATGGCTGACAAAAAAGCCGCCCGGCGTGCCAATGTCATCGGCGGCGCCGGGCGGGTCTTGAATGGCCGGCCGTGGCGGCGGATCGCCGCCAGGCCGCTAGCCGTTGAAGGCGGCTTTTTCCAGGCGGGGCGCAGGTGCTGCCGCCCCGTTGTCGTCCATGCTGGCTGCCGCGTAGGTGGCCAGCACCTTGGCGACGTATTGCCGGGTTTCCGCATACGGCGGGACGGCGTTGTAGCGTTTGACGGCCCCTTCGCCGGCGTTGTACGCGGCGATGACCAGGGTCAGGCGGTTGTCGAACATCTTCAGCAGATAGGAGATGTACCGGGCGCCGGCTTCGAGGTTCTGCCTCGGGTCCATCGGCTGCTCCGAGCCGAAGCGGCGTGCCGTGGAACGGGTGACCTGCATCAGGCCGTGCGCGCCGCGATTGGACAGTGCCTTGGGGTTGTAACCGGACTCCACGCTGATGATCGCGTGCAGCAGGTCGGGGTTGAGTTTGTAACGGGCGGCGACTTCCTCGACCATGTCGCGGTAGCGCTCGACCCGCGCCGGGCTCGGCGTGACCGGTCTGGCCGGCTTGATGTTGTACGGGTGGGTAATCCGGTTGACCGGGCGCGTGGCGCTCAGGGTCTGGCCGGGCGGAATGTACTGGTAACGTTCGTCGATTTTTTGGCTGGATACATGGACACGCCCTGTGTCATCGACATAGCCGTACATGGCGGCTTGCGAAGGCAAGGTCACTAGCAGAAAGCTAGCTAATGTCAGGGCTCTCAAAGTATGACAAATTAATCTCTTGAAAATCATGGGGTTGGATTCTAGTGGCGAAAACCGGATCGGTCAACCCGATGAATTTCCTGATGAAATCCATTCAAATGCCATGAAATTTTCATCATGCATTTTGAATTCCGCCGCGGTGATGCCCCGGTAGCCCAGCTGGTCAAGGGTGGTGAAAAGGGCCGGGAAGTCCAGCGTACCGGTGCCGGGCGCGCCCCGGCCGGGGACATCGGCGAACTGGATGTGGTCGATATGCTGAATGTGTTTTTTCACCAGCTTAAGCGGGCAGAAATCTTGTTTCGCCATATGGTAGACATCGAACTGCACCCCGAAATTCGCCTCATTGACGCGCTGTTTCAGCATCAGCATGTCGTCGACGGTGTTGATCAGGTAGCCCGGCATGTCGTACGGATTGATCGCTTCGCAGGTCACGGTCACCCCGAGTGGCGCCAGGGCGCGGCAGACCCGCACCAGGCTGGCGACCAGCGTGTCCAGCGCCTGTTCGCGGCGGATGCCGGCCGCCAGACGGCCGGCCAGCACGTTGACGAAACGCACGCCCAGTGCGGCTATATAAGGTTGTGCCACGGTCAGCGCGGCATCGATTTCCGCCTCGCGTCCCGGCACGCCGGCGATGCCGTCGCCACCGTTCATCAGATCGCCGGCCGGCAGGTTGATCAGCACGACCGCCACCCGGGCGGCATCGCGTGCGGCCAGCAGTTCGTCCAGTGGCACTTCATATGGAAACTGGATCTCCACCGTGTCGAAACCGGCCGCGCGGGCGGCAGCAAAGCGGGCCGTCAGCGGGCGGTCGGTAAACAGCATGGACAGATTGGCGGCGAAATGCGGCATCAGTGCAGGCTCCGGTACAGGTCGATCACGGTGGACAGGTCGGACTGGGCCTGACCGGCTTCGGCGTGGCGGCGCATCAGCGCCAGCGCCTGGCCGGCCAGTGGCACCGGGCTGTGACAGGATGCGGCCAGCGCCATGGCATTGCCCAGGTCTTTTTCCAGTGTCGCCACTTTCCACTGCACCGGTTCATGGGTGTGGCTGGCCATGCGCGGGGCAAGGATCTGCAGCGGTTTCGAATCGGCAAAGCCGCCGGCCAGCGCCGGCGCCAGCCGGGCCGGATCGACGCCGGCGCGCTCGGCCAGCGCGACCGCCTCGGCGATCAGCAAACTGTTGGCAGCAACGATCAACTGGTTGCAGACCTTGGTGACCTGGCCGGCGCCGACTTCTCCCATGCGGGTCACGCGTGCCGCCAGCGGGGCGAAGACCGGCGCCAGCCGTTCGATGGCCGCCGCATTGCCGCCAGCCATGATCGCCAGCGTGCCGTGCTCGGCGCCGCCGGTGCCGCCGGAGACCGGCGCATCGATCCAGCTGGCGCCGGTCTGCTGCTGCAGGCGTGCGGCAAAGTCGCGGGTGGCATCCGGGGCAATGCTGGAGAAATCGACCAGCAGGGTGCCGGCTGCGATGCCGGCGGCCACGCCACTGGCGCCGAAAACCACGGCCTCAACGGCCGCCGTGTCCGATACGCACAGCAGAACGGCATCGGCGCCTTGCGCGGCTGCCGCCGGGTCAGCGGCCAGGCGTGCGCCGCGCGCGACCAGCGCGGCCGTTTTGGCCTGATCCCGGTTCCATACGGTCAGGGCAAAACCGGCGTCGAGCAGCCGGGATGCCATGCGCTGGCCCATCAGGCCCAGTCCGATAAAGGCGAGTGTTTTCATGCAGGCTCTCCTGTTGGCAATGCGGAAGGTGGCGGTGACGTCGCTCGCGGCCGGCGGATCAGAACAGCCGCGTGTCGCGCAGCCGGTGGGCGTCGCCCTGGCGGCGCAGGAAGCCGCTGCGGTCGAAGAACTCCAGAATCTGGATCGCCAGCTTGCGGCCGACACCGATGGCGTCGCGGAAGCTGGCCGCGTCGACCTGACCCTGTTCTCCGGCCAGTTCGCTGGCGATGGCGGCCAGCCGCTCGATGGTCTGGCTCGGGTAGTAGCGGTCGGGGACGATGGCGGTGACATGACCGAGCCGGGCGGCTTTCTTCATCAGCAGGCGCACGCCGGCCTCGTCGAGACCGGCATCGCCGGCCAGGTCGCGCACCCAGCGCGGTTCCCAGCCGTCGCCAAGCCATGGCTGCAGCCTTGCCCAGTCTGCCGCCTCGCGGGCATCGAAACTGAGCACATGGCCGGGCAGGTGCAGGAAGCCGCGGCTCATCTGCAGCCGGCCGTCGGCCAGCAGGTCGTCGAACAGCGCATCGGCGGCAGCGTCGGTCTCGGTCGGCACCGCCAGCCGGCGCAGCCGGCCGCGTCCGGCGCCCAGCTGGTCCGGCTGGGCGTCATGCAGGGCCTGCAAGCGGCTCAGGACCCGTTCCTGCAGCGCCTGCCAGTGGGCCGGCGAATAGGCGTTGCCGGTGTTGTCGCGGCCGGTGACTTTCAGCCCGGCCAGGGCAGGCAGGGTCGCGAGCTGTCGCGCATCGAGCTGGCGCGCCCAGGCAAAGTCGGTCAGCGACACGGCGCCGGTCTGTGCCCGGCAGCGCAGGGTATCGTTGTCGTCGTGAATGACTTGCACCAGTTCGCGCAGCGCAGCCAGCCGGGCCGGGGTGCGCTTGCCGCGCGAGGGCGGGGCCAGTTCGATGACGGTGGCGCCGGCCAGGGTCTGGCGGGCGCTGGCGTCGCGCAGGATCAGCCGGTCGTTGTCGGCCAGATGCAGTGGCGTGTCGAGCGCCAGTTCGGCCAGCGCCGATTCGCCGCGGGGCAGGGCGATGCGGTCCAGCAGCGCAATGCGGCCGGTCACGTGGCTGGCCGCATGATGGACATGCACTGTCTGCCAGTGCGCCAGCGGCGTGGCGAGATCAAGCGATGCATCCAGGCGGAGGGTGACCCGGTCGGTGGCGGCGGGCGGTGCGGCGGCCAGCAGCCAGTCGCCGCGTGAAATATCGGTTTTTTCGACATCACCGGCCAGGTTGACCGCCACGCGCTGGCCGGCATGGGCACTGTCGGTTGCCCGGTTCTGTGCATGCAGGCTGCGTACCCGCAGCGGCCGGTTGCGACCGGTCAGCCAGACGGTGTCGCCGACGGCGACCCGCCCGGAGAAAGCGGTGCCGGTCACTACCAGCCCGCTGCCGGTCAGGGTGAAGGCGCGGTCGATGGCGTGACGGAAACGTCGCGTTTCCCGCGCCGACTGGCTGGCCGGCAGGCCGACCAGATGGTCGCGCAGTGCGTCGATGCCGCTGCCGTCCAGGCTGGCGACGGTGAACAGCGGGCTGTCGGCCAGCCGTGTCGGCGCCAGCAGGGCGCGGACTTCCGCTGCGACTTCGGCGTGGCGGGCGTCGTCGACCAGATCACGCTTGCTCAGCACCACGCTGGCCCGGGTCAGACCGAGCAGATGCAGGATGGCCAGGTGTTCGCGTGTCTGCGGCATTACGCCGTCATCGCAGGCGACGATCAGCAGCGCATGGTCGATGCCGGCGACACCGGCCAGCATATTGGTCAGGAATTTTTCATGACCGGGCACATCGATAAAGCCCAGTGAGCGGCCATCGGCCAGCGGCAGATAGGCGTAGCCGAGGTCGATGGTCATTCCGCGCTTTTTTTCTTCCGGCAGACGGTCGGCATCGGTGCCGGTCAGGGCGCGGACAAGGGCGGTCTTGCCGTGGTCGACATGTCCGGCAGTGGCGATGATCATGGGGCGGGTCCGGTCAGTGGGCGGGCGCGGCGGACAGTGCGGCGAGGTTGGCGCAGAAGCCGGCCTCGTCGTCCAGCAGCCGCAGGTCGAGCCAGAGCTTGCCGGCCGACAGCCGGCCGATCACTGGCGAGGGTAGCTCGCGCAGGCGCTGGGCAAAGGCTTCCAGCGTCTTGCCGCGACCATCGCGCGGTTCGATGCAGATCGCCCAGCTCGGCAACCGGTCCACCGGCAGCGAGCCGCTGCCGATCTGCGACAGGCAGGCCTGATCGTCTACCCGGAATGCCTCGCCCGCAGCCAGGGTCAGGGCCGGCAGCAGGCGGCCGGCCACGGCGCGGATCTCGGTCTGGGCCCGGGTCAGGTAGCGCAGTGTGGGCAGGGTATCCGGCAGCCGGTCGGGCTCCAGATACAGGCGCAACGTGGCTTCCAGTGCTGCCAGCGACAGTTTGTCGCAACGCAGTGCCCGCTTCAGCGGGTGCTTCTGGATGCGTGCAATCCAGTCGCGGCGGCCGATGATCAGGCCGGCCTGCGGACCGCCGAGCAGCTTGTCGCCGGAGAAGGTCACGACGTCGATGCCGGCGGCGATCATCTGCTGCGGCATCGGCTCTGCCGGCAGCCCGTGGCGGGACAGGTCGATCAGGGCGCCGCTGCCGAGGTCGGTCGCCAGCGGCAGGCCGTGTTCGCGTGCCAGCGGCGCCAGTTCGGACTCGCTGACACTGGCGGTAAAACCCTCGATCGCATAATTGCTGGTATGGACCTTCATCAGCAGCGCGGTATCAGCACTGATGGCATCGCGGTAGTCGCGCAGATGGGTGCGGTTGGTGGCGCCGACCTCGACCAGCCGGCAGCCGGCCTGGCGCATCACGTCGGGCATGCGGAACGCCCCGCCGATCTCGACCAGTTCGCCGCGCGACACGATCACTTCGCGGCCGGCCGCCAGCGTGGCCAGCGTGATCAGTACCGCTGCCGCGTTGTTGTTGACCACGCACGCGGCTTCCGCGCCGGTAATCGACGCCAGCAGTTCGCTGATGGCGCTGTCGCGGTGGCCGCGACCGGCGCCGTCCAGGTCGTATTCCAGCGTGACGGCATGGCGCATGGCACGGGTGACTGCCTCGACAGCGGCTTCCGCCTGCACGGCACGACCGAGATTGGTATGCAGCACGGTGCCGGTCAGGTTGTAGACCGGGCGCAGTGCCAGCCGCTGCCGGTCGGCGCAGTCGGCGGCGATGCGTCGCGCCAGCGCACCGGCGTCGCTGGCCCAGGCGGGCAGCACGGCGTGGTCGCGGATATGCGCGCGCGCCCCGTCCAGCACCTGACGTGCGGCGGCGACCACGGCATCACGGCCATGCCGGGCCAGCGGCAGATTCAGATCGGCGTGGTTCAGCAGGGCATCAATGCCGGGAAGGCGGGCGAACAGGGCGCGGAGGTCAGGCATGCGGTGCAGGCGGGCGGGTCGCTGAGAGCGTTATTGTAGCAGTCGTGCCATCGGGAAGCCCATTCGTCGGCTGTCTATCGCGCAACAGGCATAGTCTTCTATAAAAGGGTTTATATACCCGTGGTTTGAAAATAATTTAATTTAAAAAATAAAACCGCATGGTTTTATATTGCCGTCCCGGTATTTTATGAATTTTTACTGAAGACATAAAAAATAAAGCGTTGATGGCATTCAGAAGTGCAGACCTGCTGTTGTACATGTGAGTCCTGAATACAGCGTAGTACGAGCCTCTCTCCCCGATAAACTCCCTTGTCGCATTCAGAGTATGGCCATGGTCTGGATGCCTGGAGTGCAGTGTCATGTTTTCCGATTCTTCCTCCATCACCATTTCTCTCCCCTCGCTGCCCACCATCCACGACGCCCTTCCCGGCCCCGGTGACGGCAGCGGGCCCACCCTCTCCGCCGGCCTGGTCTCGTTCGACATCCCGCTGTCTCTCCCCGTCGCCCGCGAATC